>NZ_JCANTV010000004.1:5000-31063 GCF_059568665.1 Pseudodesulfovibrio halophilus DSM 5663
CTCCCGAAGGAGACTTTCTCGCACGACTTGCATGTGTTAAGCACGCCGCCAGCGTTCAATCTGAGCCAGGATCAAACTCTCCAGTTGAATAACTTGGAGTATTAGTTTGATCACTCTCGTCACAAGCTGACCCTAACGGGTCATGTGATTAAGCGATCTTTCGCTCAACTCGCTATTTAATTGTCAAAGACCGAAGTTCCGTTTCTCGGAACGCCTTGCCGAAGCAAGGAAGGGCAAACTATGTTTTTGCGTCGCCCCTGTCAACCGTTTTTTTAACTTTTTTTCGGCCGCCCCGTTTGGGACATTCCGAAAAGCCGCTCCGGCTAACCGCTCGATATATTTGGAAAGAACAAGTCGCTCCGTTTGGCCCGTGCGGGCTGCCCCGTCGCGACGAAGAGAGGTTCTACGGAAACACCCTTCACAGGTCAAGCGCTTTTTTCGAAAAAATGCGCTTTTCTTTCATTCGATTTTCAAGATGTTGATTTTACACACTTATTTTGAAGGTCTTTTTGGACTTCCTCGGTCGGCCCTGCCTTCTTGCCCCAACTCAGCCTGCGATACCCGCAGTCCTACGCCTTATATTCTTCGCTTTTCGCAGTATGCAATGCCGCTTTTTCGCGATGCGAACCCTTCACTAATAGATCAGGGGCAGCGCAAATCCGAGCCACGAGGCCATCAGGATTGCACCCATGCAATTGAGAACCGCGCCGAGAAGCATCATCCGGGCAAGGGAAGCCCCGCGCATTTCACCGAAGGCCAGCGCATTGGCCGGGGTGGCCACCGGCGTCATGAAAGCGCAGGTGGACGCCACCGACACAGCCAGCATCACCGGAAGCGGGTCGATCCCCTGCCCCTGAGCCGCCATGTGCACCACGGCGAAGAACCCCGCCACCACCACCGTGTTGCTCAAGACTTCCGTCAGGAAGATCACCCCGAGCACGGACAGGAACATGAACCACCACGGCGAGAGCGGCAGCACGAGCCCTTGCCCCATCCATTCAGACGCGATCTCGTCCACGCCGGTCATCCGTGCCGCGGCAAACACCCCTGCAAGCAGCAGCAGAAAGGCTATTCCCCGTCGCGGGATGCCGCTGGTCATGTCCAGCGCGCGCAGCAGCGCTTCGCCTTTCCCCTTATATATGAATAAGAGACAGGCATACGCGACCGTGAATCCCATGGCCAGATACGGAGCGACCCGGTCAAACCCTTGAATGAGCTGCCCGGCAACGGCTTCCAGCGACCAGAACAACAGAAACACCACGAAGGCCTTCACGCCGAAACGCTGCTTGGCGGTCAGCTCGCCCGGTCCGGCGCAGGCCATGGCGATTCTCCCGGCGCGCAGCTTCCGGTTCAGCCCCAGCCCGGCCGCCACGAACCACGCCGCGATGCAGAACATCGCCACGAGCGGCACGGACCACAGGAACCAGTTGAAGAACGTCACCGACTCGCGGCCCGGAACGGCAAGCAGATCCAACGCAACCAGCAGCACGGCATTGGCGGGCGTGCCTATCATGGACCCCATCCCGCCGATACCGGCGCCGTAGACGGCAGCCACCATCAGCGGCGTGGTCATGGTCTCAACACCCACCCGGCGAAAGTCCTCGTCCAGCGTCTTGAGTATGGGAATGAGCGTCAGCACTGTCACCGCGTTGGGGATGAACGCGGACAGGATCGCGGACGCAACCACTATATATAGTATTAGGCGCGAAGGCCGCCCCCCGCTCCTGACCACGGCGGCCCGGACGAATGCTTCGGTGAGGCCGTTCACCGCCAGCATCCGGTACACGAGGTACGCGCCGCCGAAGAGCAGTATCAGAGGCAGCCGTTCCCATATGGCGAGGAAAGGTTCGTTCATTACTATATATATCCCGATGCGAAATATCCGAACGTGCTCGTCCACGGTTCGAGCCTCAAGAACCTTAGCCGTAAAAGCCACGCAATGACAACACGATGTCTCCGCTTGTGCCCGCGGACACTGTCCTCTGGTCCACACGCCCTGCCCGCTTCCGTATCCAGACCTTTTCGGATACACTGCCGCTTCCGCAAACAAAGCCTTCAGGGAGCGAAGCATATACATGGCCGAATTCGTCCATCTTCACGTCCATACGGAGTTCAGTCTCCTCGACGGAGCCATCCGCATCAACGACCTGTGCCAGCAGGCCAAGGACTTCGGCATGCCCGCCGTGGCCATCACGGACCACGGGTCCATGTTCGGCGCCGTCACCTTCTACACCACCGCTCTGGACATGGGACTCAAGCCCATTATCGGCTGTGAGGTCTACGTGGCGCCCGGCGACGTGGACGACGCCGAAGCCCACAACCGCAAGGACAAGCCCGGCGGCTACCATCTGGTGCTGCTCGCCAAGAACAACAAGGGCTACAAGAACCTCATCAAGCTCGTGTCCTGGGGCTACCTGCACGGCTTCCACTACAAGCCGCGCGTCACCAAGCACTGGCTGAACCAGCATTCCGAAGGACTCATTGCCCTGTCCGCCTGCCTTGCGGGCGAAGTTCCGCGCAAGCTCATGAACGAGGGTCTCGACGCGGGCGCGGCCATGGCCAGGGAATACGAGGCCATTTTCCCGGGCAATTTCTACCTTGAGCTCCAGGACAACGGCATCGGCGACCAGACGCGGCTGAACGACCTGCTCATCCAGTGCAGCGAAAAGACCGGCCTGCCGCTGGTGGCCACCAACGACTGCCACTACCTCACCGCCGAGGACTACGAGGCGCACGACACCCTGCTGTGCATCCAGACCCAGAAAACCGTGGACGACGAGAAGCGGTTCCGGATGGACACCAACCAGCTGTATTTCAAATCCCCCGAGGAGATGGAGCGCGCCTTCGCCCATGTGCCCGAGGCCATCAAGAACTCCCAGCGCATTGCGGAACGCTGCAACCTGACCATCGAGCTGGGCAACTACTCCTTCCCGGTCTACGAGCTGCCCGAGGGCGTTTCCATAGACGAAGAGTTCGTGCGCCTGTGCCGCGAGGGTCTGCAAAAACGCATCGAGGTGGCCCCGTACGAGGTGGACGAAAAGGTCTACTGGGACCGGCTCGAATACGAGCTGGGCGTCATCCGCGAGATGGAGTTTCCGGCCTACTTCCTCATCGTGCAGGACTTCATCAACTGGGCCAAGGACAACAAGATTCCCGTGGGCCCGGGGCGCGGTTCCGCCGCAGGCTCCATCGTGGCCTGGGCGCTCAGGATCACAAACATCGACCCCATCCCGTATGATCTGCTCTTCGAACGCTTCCTGAACGTTGAGCGCGTGTCCATGCCGGATATCGACGTGGACTTCTGCGAACGCCGCAGGCTGGAGGTGGTGCGCTACACCGCCGACAAATACGGCGAAGACCATGTGGCGCAGATCACCACCTACGGGACCATGAAGGCCAAGGCCGTCATCAAGGACGTGGGCCGCGCGCTTGGGCTGAGCTTCGCCGAGACCGACCGCATCGCCAAGCTGATCCCGGAAGACCCCGGCGTCATGGCTCAGCTGCTGGGCGTCCCCAAGGCCAAGATCACCGTGGAGAACGCGGCCAAGGGCGTTCAGGAACTGCGGGAGATGACCCGCGACGACTCCAAGGTCGCCAAACTCATCGATATCTCCAAACGCCTCGAGGGAATGGCCCGGCACGCCTCCACCCACGCGGCGGGCGTGGTCATCTCGGAAAAGCCCATGACCGAGTATCTTCCCCTGTACACCGGGAAGAAGGGCGAAGTCGTGACCCAGTACGACATGAAGAAGGTGGAGAAGGTCGGCCTCATCAAGTTCGACTTCCTCGGCCTGCGAACCATGACCGTCATCGAGGACTGCCTCGACATCATCCGCGAGCAGGGGCGCGAGGCCCCGGACCTGGACACCCTGCCGCTTGACGACGCCAAGACCTACGAGATTTACAGCACCGGCGACACGGACGGCGTGTTTCAGGTGGAGTCCTCGGGCATGCGCAAGTATCTGCGCCTGCTCAAGCCCAACTGCTTCGAGGACGTCATCGCAATGCTGGCGCTCTACCGCCCCGGCCCGCTGGGTTCCGGCATGGTGGACGAGTTCATCAAGCGCAAGCACGGCGAGGTGGAGGTCACCTACCTGCACCCCTCTCTCGAGGAGACGCTGGCCCCGACGTACGGCGTCATCGTGTATCAGGAGCAGGTCATGGCCTGCGCCATGATCATCGGCCGCTACTCGCTCGGACAGGGCGACCTGCTGCGCCGCGCCATGGGCAAGAAGATCCCCGAGGAAATGGCCCAGCACCGCGAGAGCTTCCTCGAAGGCGCTCAGGAAAACGGCATCGCCAAGAAGACGGCCAACGACATCTTCGACCTCATGGAGCAGTTCGCGGCATACGGCTTCAACAAGTCCCACTCCGCGGCATACGCGCTGGTCTCCTACTACACGGCGTACCTCAAGGCCCACTTCCCGGTGGAGTTCATGGCGGCGATCATGAGCTCGGAAATGAGCAACACCGACAAGATCATCATGTACGTCAACGCCTGCCGCGACATGAACATCAAGGTGAACCCGCCCAACGTCAACTCGGGCATGGCCCGCTTTTCGGTGAAGGACGGGGAGATTCTCTACGCCATGGCCGCCATCAAGAACGTGGGCGAGGAGGCCATCAACGAGATCACCGCCGAGCGCGAGCAGAACGGCAAGTTCAAGAACATTTTCGACTTCTGCGAGCGCATCAACCTCAAGCGCGTCACCAAGCGCGTGTTGGAGTCGCTGAACAAGGCCGGGGCATTCGAATGCTTCGGCTGCACCCGGGCCTCCATTGCCGAGGATCTGGAGCGCGCCGTGGCGCTGGGGCAGAAAAAGGCCAAGGAGAAGGACTCCGGCATGCTGAACATGCTGGACATGCTGGGCGGCAAGCAGGAGGGCGAGGCCATGGCAGGCCCCGAGCCGAGCGACGTTCCCGAATGGGAGGAGCGCGACATGCTCACCATGGAGAAGGAGGTCATCGGCTTCTTCCTCACGGGCCACCCCCTGCTGGCCTACCGCCACGAGATGAAGCGGCTGCGCATGAACACGCTGGAGGAATGCAAGACGCTCTCGAAAGGCATGGAGGTCAAGGTCCCGGTCATCGTCACCGACCACAAGGTGCACATCACCAAGAAGGGCGACAAGATGGCCTTCTGCAACGCGGAAGACCTCACCTGCACCGGCGAGGTGACCATGCTGCCCAACGTCTATGCCGAAGCCGCCGAGCTGCTTCTCGAAGACCAGCCATTCATGGTCGAGGGCAAGGTGGACTCTCGCGACGACGAGGGAGAAGGCCCCAAGTCCGCCAAGATTCTGGCTGAAAAGGTCTCGCTGCTGGCAAAGTACGTCACCGGCAGCGACAAACCCGTCCCCATCGAACTCAGGCAGGACCAGGTCACTGACGAGGCGCTGGATTCGCTGCAGGAACTCATCAAGAAACACCGGGGCGAGACACCGGTGGTCCTTCGCATGAAGACCGAGGATTCCATCGTGTCCATGCGTCTGGGCAACGGCTGGAAGGTCTTTCCCTCGCCCGACTTCTGGAAGGACGCAGACGCATGGAAAAAACCGCTGGAGGCATCATGAGCGCACCCGTCGAACTGATATATTTCTCGGCCACAGGCACCACCCGCCGCATTCTGGAGGCGGTCGCCCGCACCCTCGGCCCGGACGAGGTGGTCCGCACGGACCTGACCCCGCCGGACGACTCCGAGAACGTCAACAGCCCGGAACAGGGGCTGGCGGTAATCGGTGTCCCGGTCTACGCGGGCCGCGTGGCCCCGCCCGCCGCCGAGCGGCTCCGCGAGCACGTCTACGGCGACGGCCGCCCGGCAGCCCTCGTGGTCCTTTACGGCAACCGCGATTACGAGGACGCGCTGCTGGAACTCAAGGACATCGCCGAAGACCTCGGCTTCATCCCTGTTGCCGGAGCGGCCTTCATTGGCGAGCACTCCTATTCCACGCCGGAAAAGCCCGTTGCCGAAGGCAGGCCGGACCTCGACGACGAAAAACGCGCCGAGGAATACGGCCGCAGGATTCGCGAAAAGCTCTCGCGCGGCAGGCCGTCCTCGCTTCCGGAGTTCGAACTGCCGGGCAATCGCCCGCACCGCGAAGGCACCCAGCCCAACGAGGTGGCCCCGGAGACCGACCCGCAACGCTGCGTGCTGTGCGGCGAATGTGCCCGTTCCTGTCCCATGGGGGCCATCACCGTCACCGACGAGGTGGTCACCGAGGCGCTGAAGTGCGTGATGTGCTGCGCCTGCACCCGCATCTGTCCCTTTGACGCCCGCTCGCTGACCCATGAACGCGTGGAAGGGTTCCGGGACATGCTCAGCACCAAGTTCTCTGCCCGCAAAGAGCCGGAGTTCTTCGTATAATCGTCTCAGCGAGGGCACCGCATCAGGCCTGCGGATTCTTGAACTGCGGATGAATCGCGGTTTTCGATTTGACCGGGCCTTTATGCGTGCTTACCTCTGTACGGAACCCCAAAGGAGGACACATGATCAAATTGACCGACATCGCGGCCGAAAAAATCCGCGAACATTTTGGAGACAACGAACCCCAGCCCATCCGCGTCTACCTTGGAGGCGGGGGTTGTGCAGGCCCGCAGCTCATGCTGGCCATTGACGAGAAAAACGAAGAGGACGCCGCGTTCTCCTTCGACAACATCACCCTGCTGGCGCAAAAGGAACTGCTCGACGCGACCGGCACCGTCACCGTGGACGCCAACGACTACGGCTTTCAGGTGGCCTCGGAGAATCCCATCGCCGCAGGCGGCGGATGCGATTGCAGCTCCGGCTGCGGCTCCGGCTGCGGCTGCTAGATTCCAGCCATCAGGCAAAGGCCCGGCATCGTCATGACGATGCCGGGCCTTTTTCATGCGCCACGCTCGGGAGTCACTTTCACCGTCGCGCGCTCTTTCGCTCCAATCCGCTTCCGGTTATGGTGAGCGCATGACGAAAATCCACGGAATCATCGGCTGGCCGCTCGGACACTCCCTGAGCCCGGCCCTGCACAACTTCGGTTTCGAATCCATCGGCCTCGACGCCCGTTACGAGGCGTGGCCCACTCCGCCCGAGGACCTCGGCGACTTCATGGACCGCTTCCGCTCCGAGAACATTCGGGGGGCCAGCGTGACCATCCCGCACAAACGCACCGTCATGCAGTATGTGGACGAGATGACGTTTCGGGCCAAGTCCGTGGGTGCGGTCAACACGCTTTTCTGGAAGGACGGCAGCATCTGGGGCGAAAACACGGACGTGATCGGACTGGCCGAACCGCTGCGGCAGCTCGACGAACTGCCAGCAAGCGCCATGATCCTCGGCGCGGGCGGCGCGGCCCGGGCCGCGGCGGCAGCCCTGCGCGAACTGGATGTGGAAAATGTCACCGTGGCCAACCGCACCCGGAGCAAGGCCGAGATCATCGCGCACGACTTCGTCTTTCGGGCCGTGGACTGGCAGGCACGCATGGACGAGCGCCCGGAATTGATCATCAACACCACGCCGCTGGGCATGTCCGGCGATCTGGAGGCTTTCAGCCCGTGGGACGCGGACCGCTTCCCCGAAGGCTGCGTGGTTTACGACATCGTCTACAACCCCCTCAGGACAAGGCTGCTGCGCGAAGCGGACGCCGCGGGCTGCCGCACCATCGAGGGGCTGGAGATGTTCCTGCATCAGGGGCTGGCCCAGTTCAGGCTCTGGACCGAAAGGAATCTGGACGAACAGGCGGCGCGGAGGCTGCTGCTGGAGCAGCTCGGCGCAAGAGGCTAGTCCTCCAGCGGCACGCCGTCGCAGACGAAGGAGATGCCCTGCTGCGAGGCCGCGCCGATCATCACCGCCTGAATGATGGGCTCGGTGATTCTGTGCGCGGCTTCCCAGTCCACGATGAAGTTGGCCCCGGAGCCGCCGTCGGTGTTCTTCTCGGGGATCTTGACCTCGAAGGTCTCCAGCGGCTGAAGCACGACCGGCTCCTCGAGAAAGTCGCGGACCTTGTTGCCGTGGTCATCATAGTATTCCACGAGGGAGATGGTGATGGGCGTGCTGCGGTCCACGTTGCGGATGCTCAACAGAATGGCCAGGTCGAATATGCGGCTTCTGGGACCCTGATACACGTGCGAGTAGGCCGGGACATAGACGGACTGCTCGACGAGCGGGGCCTCCTCGGCCGAGGCCGGAAGGGCCGCGGCAAACCACAGCACGGGAAGCAGCATTACTGCGCGCAAAATCTTCATTGCTCGACTCCTCAAAGGGTTTCGGGAGGGTTTCAGACTACGGGCAAAGCCATTCTCATGCAAGACGTTCCGGCTTTGCTTGCCCCGCGATATCTGCTAGACGTTTGCTGTCATTGTCGGAAAACCCTTACCCGGAAACCGCCCATGAGAAAGATACTGCTTCTCGCGGCCGTGCTGGCCCTCGCCGCATGTTCCGCCGTCAAGCCCGCGGCGAAGACCGAAACGGTCCCGCAGGACATCCCGCCCACCGAGAAATCCATCGCCATATACCGCCTGCCGCAGGGTGAATGGGTCATCCGCAACGGTCCGCGCGCCGAAACGCCCTTTCTGCCGGCCTCCACCTTCAAGATTCCGCACACGCTCATCGCGCTCCAGTCGGGTGCGGTGGAGCCCGACGAAGTCTTCGAATGGGACGGCAGGGACCGCGGGTTCGAACCGTGGAACCGCGACCTGACGCTGGAACAGGCGTTCCGCTGGTCGGCCATCTGGGTCTACCAGAAGATCGCGCGACGCATCGGCCCCGAACGCATGCGCAATTATGTGGAGCTCATCGGCTACGGCAACGCGGACATCGGCGGCGCCATCGACTCCTTCTGGCTCGACGGCGATCTGCGCATCACCTCGCGCCAGCAGATTGACTTCCTGCGACGACTGCACGCGAACAAGCTGCCGTTCAACCGCGAGCACATGGACTTCGTCAGGCAGATCATGGTCCGCGACTCGGGCCGGGGCTGGCTGATGCGCGCCAAAAGCGGCTGGGCCCAGCGCATCGCCCCGCAGCACGGGTGGATGGTCGGCTGGATCGAGAAGGGTCCCGAGACCACCTTCTTCGCCACCAACGTGGAGATCACCGAGCGCGCCCACGCAAAGCTGCGCATGGTGTATACCAAGAGCGTCCTGCGCGAGATCGGCGCCATTGGACCGGAACAGGAATAAAAGAACAACGACAGCAACTCCGACACGGGAGCAAGCATATGACATTCATACCCAAGGGATTTCACTTCGCCACGGCCGCGGCCGGATTCAAGCACGAGGGCCGGGACGATCTGGCACTCATCGCCAGCGACCGCCCCGCCGCGGTTGCCGGAGTCTTCACCCGCAACCTGTTTCAGGCCGCCCCCGTACTTCAGTGCAAGGCCATGCTCGGCCGCATCGACCGGGCCAGTACCTTTCTGGTCAACTCCGGGCAGGCCAACGCCAGCACCGGCGAGGAAGGGCTCAAGCGGTGCCGCGAGACCCTGAACATGGTCAGCCGCGCCACCGGGTATCCGGCGGACGAGATTCTTCCGGCCTCCACGGGCGTCATCGGCCCGCAGCTCATCATGGAGAAATGGGAGCAGGCCGTCCCCGCGCTGGCGGACAGCCTCGGCAAGGCCACCCCGGAACAGGCCGCCCGGGCCATCATGACCACGGACACCGTGCCCAAGCTCGCCTCGGCAGAAGTGGCGCTCTCCGGGGGCACGGTGACGATAATGGGCATGTGCAAGGGCGCGGGCATGATCTGCCCGGACATGGCGACCATGCTGGGCTTCATCTGCTGCGACGCGGACGTGGCCCCCTCGGCATGGCGCGACATGCTGGCCCCGGCCGCCATGAAGACCTTCAACCACATCACCATCGACGGCGACACGAGCACCAACGACTGCGTCATGGGGCTCGCCAACGGCGCAACCGGCGTGAAAGCACAGAGCGAGAATGACCTGTACCTGCTCTACCACTCCCTGCTGCACGTGTGTCAGGACCTGGCCTACAGCATTGTCCATGACGCCGAGGGCGGCACCAAGGTGGCGCACATCAGCGTGAAGGGGGGCAAGAGCGACGAAGAGGCGGAGCAGGTGGCCCGGGCCGTGGGACATTCCCCGCTGGTCAAGACCGCCCTGTTCGGCTGCGACCCCAACTGGGGACGCATCACCGCCGCTGCCGGGCGCTCCGGTGCCATGTTCAACCCTGAAAAGCTCGTGCTGACCATCGGCGGCGTCACCGTCTACGAGAACGGCGGGCCGGTGGAGGGCGACATGGACGCCCTGCTCAAGCCCGTCATGGCCGAGACCGACGTCGAGATCGGCATCAGCCTCGGCGCGGGGCGGGGCGAATACACCCTGCTGGCCTCGGACCTGTCCAAGGAATACGTTTCCATCAACGCGGACTACCGCTCGTAGGGGGGAACCATGCCGATACTCAGACTCGAGACATGGGAAGGGCTCGACAAGGAGACCAAGCGCGACTTCGTGGAGTCCGCCACGCGCGAGACCTGCCGCGTACTGGGCTGCCCGCCCGAGGCCGTGACCGTGATCATCGACGAGGTCTCCAAAGAGAACTGGGGCGCGGCCGGGGAACTGTGCACGGAACGCTTCCCCGACAAATAGAAATCATTGCGGAAGCATCAGTTTCCGGCAGTATCGAAATCACAATACCCATTGGAGGCGAAGCATGACCCGACACCGTTCCATCCTGCCCCTTTGCGCACTGCTTCTGACCGCCTTCGCCCTGAGCGGCTGCGGCAAGGACTGGGTGAATCCCAACATCGCCAACCCGCGCAAGGAGGATGCCATCTTCGAACAGGACAGCAAGATATGCCACCGGTTCGCCGAGGAGCAGCATCCGCAGATGAACGAGGTGGGGCAGCGCGAGCCGCAGTACGACGACGAGATGCAGCGCGACGAGGTTGACTTCGTCGAACATGAAAAGGCTTACTCCGCGTGGGAAAAGTGCATGCGCGAGCGCGGCTGGATAACCCGCAAGGAATATCTGGGGGAATAGCGTGAGCGATACCAATGACGCACCGCCGGTTCTGGTGCTCGGCGCCACAGGCTACGTTGGCGGCAGGCTCGTGCCCATGCTCCTCTCCAGAGGCTGGAAAGTCCGCGCGGCGGGACGCAGCACGGCCAAGATTACCGCACGCTCATGGGGCGACCACGAAAACCTCGAAGCGGTGGAGGCCGACCTCTTCGACGAGGACAGCCTGCGCAGGGCCATGCAGGGGTGTGAGACAGCGTACTATCTGGTTCACTCCATGTCCGCCAAGCAGGACTTTGCCGAAGCCGACCGTGAAGCCGCCTACAACGCGGTGGAGGCGGCCAACGAGGCGGGCCTGAAGCGGTTCATCTACCTCGGGGGCCTCGGCGAAGAGTCGCAGGACGGCCCGGAACTGAGCCACCACCTGCGCTCCCGCGCCGAAGTGGGCCGCATCCTGAAGCTCGGTTGCGCGGACACCACCATCCTGCGCGCGGCCATGATCCTCGGCTCCGGGTCCGCGTCCTTCGAGATAATGCGCTACCTGTGCGACCGGCTGCCAGTGATGGTCACGCCGCGCTGGGTCAACACCAAGGCGCAGCCCATCAGCATCCGCAACGTGCTCGGCTACCTCGCGGGCTGCCTCGACACCCCGGAGACCATCGGCCAGACGCTGGACATCGGCGGGCCGGACATTCTTTCCTATGCCGAACTGTTCCAGATCTACACGCAGGAAGCGGGACTGGGCCGCCAGCGGCTGATTTCACTGCCCGTCATGACGCCCCGGCTCTCCTCGTACTGGATCAACCTCGTGACTCCGGTGCCCATGGGGCTGGCCCGGCCGCTGGCCGAAGGGCTCGCCAACGAGGTCATCTGCCGCGACAACCGCATCCGGGACATGATCCCGCAGGACCTCGTCTCCTGCCGCGACGCCATCAAGTTCGCCATCGCCCGCACCAAGCAGATGCAGGTGGACACCCACTGCTTCGACACCGGCGACGCCTGCGTCCCGGAGTGGTCAGCCGAAGGAGACGCCTCCTTCGCGGGCGGCACGGTCTTTCGCGACAAGTACGTGGCCCGGCTTCAGGGCGACGTGGAAAAGGTCTGGGACGTCATCGCGCACATCGGCGGCGATTCCGGCTGGTACTTCGGCGACCCGCTGTGGCGGTTCCGGGGCTTTCTGGACCGGCTGCTCGGCGGTCCGGGCCTGCGGCGCGGCAGGACCGATCCGGACTCCGTGCGCATCGGCGACGCTCTTGACTTCTGGCGCGTGGTGGACGTGCGGGACAAGAAGCGCCTGCTGCTCAAGGCAGAGATGCGCCTGCCCGGCGAGGCCCTGCTCGAGTTTCGCATAGAGCCGCTGTGGGAGAAGGCCGTCGAGCTGCGCATGAACGCCAGCTTCATGCCGCGCGGTCTGTTCGGGCTGCTCTACTGGTACGCGGTCTACCCCTTCCACACGCTGATCTTCGGCAACATGATCGAGAACATCGCGCGGCTGGCCAGCGTGCACATGTACGAACCGCCCAAGAAGGTCAAGTAGGGACCGTCAGCCATGCCCCCACTGCGCACCGGCGTTACCACCGGCACCTGCGCCTCGGCTGCCGCAAAAGCCGCGGCCGTCCTGCTGCTGTCCGGCAACCGGCCGGAAACCGCGGATGTGCCCCTGCCCGGCGGCGGACGCATCGAAGTGCCGCTGCACACCTGCCGCATGGAAGGCGCAGTCGCCCGCGCCGTGGTTATCAAGGATTCGGGGGACGACCCCGACGTCACCGACGGCCATGAAATCCACGCCGTGGTCGCGTTTGCCGATACGGATCAAGCTGACATCGTCATACGTGGCGGAACAGGGGTTGGCACCGTGACGCTCCCGGGGCTGCCCGTGGCGGTCGGCGACCCCGCCATCAACCCGGTTCCGCGCGAACAGATTCTGGCTTCGGTCCGGGAAGTTCTTGCCGACCATCAACCGCGCTCCCTTGCACTCACCATTGAAGTGCCCGAGGGCGAACGGCTGGCACAGGCCACCATGAACCCGAGGCTGGGCATAACCGGCGGCATCTCCATCCTCGGAACGCAGGGCATCGTCAAACCCTACTCCCACGACTCGTGGAAGGCCTCGATCCGCGAGGCGCTGGACGTTGCCCGCGCCACCGGCGAGCAGGCTCCGGTCTTCACCACCGGACGCCGTTCTGAAAAATTTCACCTGAGGCATCATCCCGACACCTCGGAACAGGCTCTGGTGCAGGTCGCCGACTTCTTTGCCTTTTCCATGCGCGAAGCTGCGTTGCGATCGTTTCAGGAAGTGCGGTGGGCGGTGTTTCCGGGCAAGCTGGTCAAGCAGGCGCAAGGGCTGGAGTACACGCACGCCAAGACGCACCCCGTGGATTTCGGACTTCTTGCCGACCATTGCAGGGAAGCGGGCGTCCCGGCGGACATGCTCGGTGCCATCGAAGGGGCGAACACCGCCCGTCAGGTCTTCGACATGCTCAAGGGCAGCGACGCGTTCCCCTTCCTGCTGGAGAGCCTTGCCCGACGCGCGACGGATAATGCCCGCCGATTCGCCGGGAGAGCCGTCCGGATCCGATACGCCGTGTACGACTTCGACGGATCCCTTCTTCTGAGCCGCTGACGCGGCGCCCATTTCGTACCCCACAAAAAACGGAAGCCGAAGGGCGCTTCCTGCGCCACTTCGGCTTCCGATTTCCCCTCGTCTGTCGCTAGCGGTATTAACCGCCGATGAGCTGCATGGCCATCTGAGGCAGCGAGTTCGCCTGAGCCAGCATGGCGACTGCCGACTGGGTCAGGATCTGGTTGCGGACGAACTGTGTCATTTCGTTCGCCACATCGACGTCGGAAATGCGGGACTCCGCAGCCTGAAGGTTTTCAGCCTGAATCTGCAGGTTGGTGATGGTGTTCTCCAGCCTGTTCTGCAGGGAACCGAGACCGGCGCGGATCTTGTCCTTGGAGATGATCGCGTCGTTGATGGCGTCCATGGCCTGCTGCGCGAGTTCCTGCGTGGACACGGTCTTGCCCGCATTGGGGTTGGTGGTCTTGTCCGCGGCGGAGTGGCCGAGACCGAGCGCGGAGGCGCTCGCACCATTGATCTTGATGTAGTAGTAGTCTTCCGCCGAGTCGTTACTGGTACCGAAGTGGACCTTGAGCGGACCCGTGGCGCTCAGACCGGACCCGTCGTGCTGGGATTCCAGACCGGACAGGTTTCCGTTGAGCAGATAAATTCCGTTGAAGTCGGTGGCGTTGGCGATACGGGTGATCTCCGAAGACATGGCCTGATACTCGGAGTCGATGATCAGACGCTGGTCGGAGTTGTACGTACCGGTGGACGCCTGCATGGCCAGCTCCTTCATCCGGATGAGCTTTTCGTCGATGACCTGCAGCGCTCCGTCTGCGGTCTGGATCATCGAGATGGCATCGTTCGCGTTTCGCACACCCTGGTTGATGGAGTTGATTTCCGAGCGCATCAGCTCGCGAATGGCCAGCCCCGCGGCGTCGTCGGCAGCGGTCCCGACACGCAGACCCGAGGACAGCCTGCGGGTGGACGTGGACAAGTTGCCGTAGGCGTCCGAAAGGTTTCTGGCCGCGTTCATGGCCATCAGGTTGTTGTTAATAACGAGAGACATCGGTAACCTCCTTGTTGTTACGCAAATCCATTTGGCTCTCTTTAAGCATCTCGCGTGCCAACAGGATTTTGTTCAATATTTTCAAGCTACTAACCCTGTAAACAAAGTCTAGAAAAGACAGTTATTCCGGCCGGATGGCAAAATCGACCGCCTTTGCGTCAGTGTTTCGGCGGCTTCTGGCGGGAAGAAAATTCCGATCGGAAACCCTTGTGTCCGCAAAGGCTCTGCGCGACCTGCCGAATCTACCGGCATGGCGCGCTTGCGGCTGACGAAGCGGCGGGAAAGAACACCGCGCCGGCAACGGCGCGAAACAAGAAAATGCGGGCCTTCCGGTTGGGGATTCCGGAAGGCCCGCTTTCTATCAGCCCCCGCGGGGAGACGGAGGCGGCATCGGAGAAGGAGTCCGTCGTTTACGGCTTCTTCGTCATGGGTCTGTTTAGCGCTTCATGGCGATGACTTCACTAAGCATGGAGTCCGCGGAGGTGATGACCTTGGTGTTGGCCTGGAAACCCCGCTGGGTGGAGATCATGCGCACGAACTCGTTTGCCATGTCCACGTTGGATATTTCGAGCGAGTTGCCGTCCACGGTGCCCTTGCCTGCGGCGCCGGCCTGTCCCGTGAGCGCAGGACCGGAGTCGCGCGTCTCGGAGAACAGGTTGCCGCCTTCGCGGCGCAGTGACCACTTGTTGGAGAAGGTCGCCAGCGTCACGGCGTACAGCTCGATGACCTGCCCGTTGGAGTAACGTCCCGAGAGAACACCGTCACGGGATACGGACATGTTCTGGAGCACGCCTGCCGCGTAGCCGTCCTGGCTCTGGAAGATGGTGGACGAGCCGCCGGTGTCGAAGCTCTGGGTCGCCAGTGCCGATATCTCCACATCGCGCATGTTGGGCAGACGGCCGGTGTTGCTGATGCTCGTGGTCATGGCGGCCGCGTTGGACGGCAGGTTGCCGATCTGGGTGTCCCAACCGAGGCTGTGCGGGATGCCGCCGTTGCTCGAGAGGTTCTTGGCGCGCAGGCCGAAGTTCATCTCGATGGGGTTGGCGTCCGGCCGGTTGGTTGCGCTGGCGTTGGAGATGCCGAGGAAGTTGGCGGTGAACAGCGGGTAGCCGTTGACGGACATGTCGGCCAGCGACCAGTCGTCAAGCGACTTGGGGTCGCCGCCGCCGTTGCTCTTGAGCGTGAAGGCGCTCTGTCCCACCAGCTGGCCCTGGCGGAAGGTCAGGGTGCCCGCCATGAGCAGGCCTGCGGCGGAGGTGTTCGCCATCGTGGTGTCCAGCCCGTTCTGGCCGGAAAGGATGCGGCCGTCCTCGTTGGGCTCGCAGGTCACGATGTATTCCCAGACCGTGTCGCCGCCCGCGTTGGAGAGCTGGACCTGATCGAAATACGTGGTGACGTTGTGCGGCGCGCCCACTTCGTCAAAGACCTTGATGGTGGAACTGTACCCGTAGCCTCCCGTGGCAAGCGGCGGCTCGTTCTGGCCGTTCCATGCGTTCTGCAGGGCGAAATACGGACTCTCGCCCGGGTTGGTGCCGCCGGTGGTCCTGTCCCCCGCGGTGGGGTCGAGGTTGGTGACCATGTTGATGTTGGTGGTCACCTGCGGCGGCGACTGGAAATTCTCGATACGCACATCGGTGGGCGTTCCCACGATGCGCGTGGACGCGGTCTGCGCCAGGTTGGACACGGACGCGCTCGCCACCGACGCGGTGGAGCGTTCCACTTCCCATCCCTGCACCACATAACCATGCGGGTCCACGAGATATCCGTCCTTGTCGAAGCGGAAGGCTCCGGCGCGGGTGTACAGATCCTCGTCCGTGGTTTTCGGCGAGACCATGAAAAAGCCTTCGCCCGAGATGGCCATGTCCGTGGTTTCGGAAGTGGACTCGAATGCGCCCTGTCCGAAGTCGGAATATACTGCCGCCACGCGAACTCCGCGACCCACCTGACCGAAGCCGTTGGCCGTGGAAATATCCTGACTCATGAGGTCCTCGAAATGCATCCGGGACGCCTTGAAGCCCGTGGTGTTCACGTTGGCGAGGTTGTTGCCGATGACCGTCATCCGTTCCCCGTTGACGTTGAGGCCCGTAATGCCGGAATACAGCGATGCGGTAAGACCCATGGTAAACCTCCTGAGGTTCTCCGATTATGCCTTGTGTTCGATCCGCCCTAGGCGTCTTCGGAAGCATCCCCGTCGCTTCCGCTTTCCCCGTCGGGGGTTTCATCGACCTTCGCGGGATCAACGACTTCCTTGACGTTGGCGAAGTTGATGTACCGTCCGTCTTCGAGACGCAGGTAGATCTGTCCCTGCTCGTTGACGACGCCGGACACCTTGCCCGCGATCTCGGTCTGCATCATGACCGGCTCGCCGTTGGTGTCTTCTGCAAGGATGCCGACGGAATAAATGCCGTCGGGGACTTCCTCGCCCGCGTCGTTGCGGCCGTCCCATTCGTACTCGTAGGAACCTGCCTGCTTGCTGCCCATCTCGACCGTGCGCACGATGGCGCCGTCCTGATCGTAGATGTTCAGCTTGATCTTGGAGACGGCTTCACCGGCTCCGTAGAAAATCTTGGCGACCTCGCCGTCGCCCTTGCTGACCTTGTAGCCCTGAGCGGTCACGTCCTTGCCCATGTAGCCGACGGCGTCGAACATGTCGTTCTTGGTCTGGGAGGCGAGCATGGACTCAATGCCGGTGTTGATGTTCGTCAACTGTTCGAGCTGGGAGAACTCGGAAAGCTGCGACGTCATCTCGGTGTCCTTCATCGGGTTCATCGGGTCCTGATGCGTCAGCTGCGCCACCAGAATCGTCAGGAAATCATCCTTCTTGATGTCCGATTCGTTCTTGGGAGCGTTGGTTTCATCCAGACGGCGCTCCTGCGAACCGAGAATATGTCCGGTATCAACGTACGACATGACTTCTTCCTCCTGAATCAGGCAACCACGTGCAGACCCTGTTGGGTAAGATTTGCCCTTTGCTCAGGATTGTTCACATCCCGTGCCAAAGCATCGGCGTCGCCGCGCATCATGCGCATCCTGTCACGCAGGCGAGCGGCTTCTTCCTGATTTTTCGCCATATTGTGCCCCTGCTCCCCGAACCAGTTCATGCCGTCCTGACTGCCGCCGAGACCGGTCTGGACTTCCAGCCGGGAAACCTTGACCCCCTGCTCCTGCAACGAGTTGCGGATGCTCTCCAGCTGGTCGGTGAGCATACGGGCGGTCTCGGGGTTGTCGGCGCGGATCACGGCGCGGACTTCGTCCCCACGGCTCTGGAGCACCACGTGCAGCTTGCCCAGATTTTCCGGGTTCAGCTGGACGGTGAGCTGCTTGTTGCCCTGCCCGAGATTCTTGATGAAGGCGTTTTCCACCTGCTTGGCCATGCGCGGGGCGGCGGTGCGCTCGGTCATGGTCTGGGCGGTGTCGCTCTTGGCGGATGCGCTGTTCTGCGTCGCGGCGAACTCGTTGGAGGTCTTCACCGCGTTGCGCAGGCGGGCCTGTCCGCCGGCGGCGGGATCTTCCCGGAGCTTCGAGAAGAAGGACCTCCAGGAGGAAAAATCATCCGCTTCGCTCTCGCCCTCGCCGGACGGCTGCATGAAGGACTCCATGGCCGCGTCGCGACTGTCCTTCTGGCCGGTGTTGGCATTCATGCCGCCATTGTTGCCGCGCTCGTTCATGGCCAGCCGCTGGCGCATGTCCACGTCGGCGCCGAGATGCTTGGCGGCGTGACCCTGATTCTTGCCTTCGGCGGTGGCTTCCTTGAGCGCGTCGCTCACGGCCCGAACCAGCCTGGCATCCTTGGAGTCCATGCGGTCGAGTTCGTCGCGGAGACCGGCGAACGCTTCGCGCAGCCCCTTGGGATCCTGTGCCTTGCTCATGAGTTCGCGCAGCTTGGCCGAAGCCTCCTTGGAAAGACTCATGGCGGATACGAACGCCTCTATCTCGTTCTTGTCGAGCTTGATGTTGGCATCGTCGCCCATGGCGGCCAGCTTCTGCTGAATGGTGTCAAGCGCCTTTTCGGTGTCGCCGTTGCGGAGCATGTTCAGGACCTTCTCGGCGCCCTTGGCGTCAAAGCCCAGTTTGTTCAGGAAGGAGGTGAGACCCTTGACCTGCTCATCGCTCAGGGAAACGCCCTTCATGCCCTGCATCTTCTGGGAGAGGAAACCGACGAACTGACCCCAGGTCAGGCCTTCCTCACTGGCGGCCTGCTCTTCAAGGTCGCGTATTTCCTCTTCGGACAGCCCGTACTCCTTGAGGTCCTCCTCAAGATTCCGGACATCCTCTTCGGTCATGCGCTCGTCTGCCGCCTTCTCGGGCGGCACCTCGTCCTGACGGTTTTCCGCGCGCTCCTTCTCGGCCGCCTCGACCGCGGATTCGCCCACTTCATGCTCGCGGGACTCCTCGGCCCTGTCGTCAACCGCCCTGGACGCGGTCTCGGCCATGCGGTCATCCGCTGAGACCGAGGCTGTGGCGCAGTCCTCGCCGACCACTTCGGCCTGCTTGAGAAGCAGTTCGTCGAACAGATTGCCGCTCATGTCGGCGTTGACGTTCTTCACCGCTTCGGACTGCCACTTGGTGGCCGCATTCTTGTGCTGCTCGCTGATGGGAACATTCTGCATCTCGGACTCCTTTGCCCCGGAAGCAATCAAGTACCGTGCCAAAAAAATGGTCCACTTTTTCGACAGTTTAACCGGGAAGACGCGGGGGAAGGTTTTTCCTCCCGTGCGTTTTGCGCCCAACCCATGGACATATAGGCCCTGCGGGGGTACACCTCGAAGAATGAATTACCCGGAAGGATACAACCCGCCGAAGTTGCCCGAAAATCCGCCCAGAATTCTGCTCATGACCAGCCAGTATTTCCTGCTCGGAGAAGTGCTGGCGGCCCTGAACAGGCTCGATGTACCTTGCAGACTGCTGGATTTCGGGACCAAGGAGATGGACCTCGACACCTTCGTGTCCACGGTCCGCGACACCCTGAACGATTTCAAGCCGGACTTCGTGCTCACGGTGAACCATCTGGGCGTGGACCACGAGGGCGTGCTGGCGCAACTGCTGGCCGAAGCGGACATCCCGCTGGCCTCATGGTTCGTGGACAGCCCCTTCCTCATTCTGGACACCTACCGGAATCTCACCGGCTGCCGCACTGCCCTGTTCACGTGGGATGTGGACACGGTGTCCCCGCTAGCCCGCTTCGGCTTCGACACGGTCCACCACCTGCCGCTGGGCTGCGACGCCACGCGGTTCGTGCCCGGCGACCGGGCCGTTCCCGAAGAGTGGCGGGCGCGCGTGTCCTTTGTGGGCAATTCCATGAAGACCAAGACCGAACGCCGTTTTGTGGCGGCGCGCCCCTCGTTCTCGCTGGTAGAGGCGAGCTTCGATCTGGCCGAGGAATTCGTGGAGGCGGACGAGCGCACGGCAAGGGAATTCATCGCCCGCGTCCGGCCCGACCTGAGCGCCGAACTGGACGCCATCGAGCCCGGCCGCAAGCTGGCCTACGAGACCTACATCACGTGGCTGGCCACCTGCCTGTACCGGCGCGACTGCATCGCGCGGACCATGCCCTTCAACCCGCTGCTCGTGGGCGACAAGGGCTGGACCGAGCTGTTCAAGCATGTGAAGGGCTGGCGATATCACAAGGAACTGAGCTATTACGACGACCTGCCCTCGTTCTACCCAGTGAGCGAGATCAACTTCAACTGCACCAGCCGTCAGATGAAGGGGGCCGTGAACCAACGCGTGTTCGACGTGCCCTGCTGCGGCGCGTTCCTGCTCACGGACGACCGCATGGGGCTGGAAGACCTCTTCGAGCCCGGCAGGGAAGTGATCGCCTACCGCAGCAAGGACGAGATCCCCGAGCTGCTGGAACGCTACCTCGCAGACCCTGACGCCCGGCAGCGCATCGCGGACGCGGGGCGCAGGCGGGTTCTGACCGAGCACACCTATGACCACCGCATGGCTTCGCTCATCGGGCACATGCGGGCAACCTTCGGATAAACGGGGATTCGGCGCATGGACAAGCCCGTCCTCGTGCTCCAGATGCAGCGCATGGGCGACCTGATTCTGTCGTTCCCGCTCTTTCTCTGGCTCGCACGCGAATACCCCGGACGCGAGATTCTCGTCGCGGCCGAGGAATCCTTTTTCCGCCCCCTGATGCCGGTCTCCCCCAAGGTCACGTACATTCCGTGGAACGGTGCGGAGGTGCTCAGAAAGCGCCAGTATCGCGCCGTGGTGAACCTGAGCATTCAGGAAAAGGCCGCGCGCCTGTGCCACGACCTTCAGACGGAGGAGCGGTTCGGGCCGTCCATGGACGCGCAGGGCGTGCGATACGTGCACGGCGACTGGCAGATGTACCGCAGCTCCCTCGTGCGCAACAACCGCTACAATCGCTATCACTGGGCCGATCTGAACGCGCTGGACTGCATCCCGCTCAGGCGCATGGCAGAGACGCGCTTCGACACGCCCCGCACCCTGCCGGAAGACGTGACGCGGGTGGGGCTCTTTCTGGGCGCAAGCGAACCGGCCAAGCGCCCTTCGGCGCGTTTCTGGGCAGGACTGGTGCTCGCCCTGCTCAACCGGGGCCTCCGCCCGGTGCTCTTCGGCGGCCCCGCCGAGGTCGAGCTGGGCAGAGAAGTGGAGCGACTCGCCAAGGCGCCGGCGCTCAACCTCTGCGGCAGGCTCGGCCTCGACGAGTTCGGGGCGGTGGGCCAGACGCTGGCCCTGTTCATCACCCCGGACACCGGCCCCATGCACCTCGCGGCGTGGACCGGCCTCAAGTGCCTGAACCTGAGCATGGGCAACGTGAACCCATGGGAGACCGGACCGTTCCAGCCCGGACACTATGTGCTGCGCTCGGATCTGGACTGCGCCAGAGGGTGCTGGGTGTGCGTGAGGGACAGCCTGGAGTGTCGCGGCCCGTTCGACCCCAAACGCATCGCCGCCCTCGCCCACCGCATGGCCCGCGGCGCCAGCGCCGACCAGCTGGCCCGGATGCGACTGCCCGGACTGGACCTGTTCCGCACCGCGCGCAACGGGCACGGCCTGTATCATCTTGAGCGGCTCTGCGAGACGGAGTGCCGCCCGGACGAGGACCGGCTGCTTTCAGGGTTCTGGCAGGCCTTCTTCGGCCATCATTTCGGATTATGGGCGCAGGACCGCCCGGAAACGGCGCTGGAGCGGGCCCGGGAGCTGGCGCCCGAGGAAACGGGGCGGCTGCTTTCCCACCTCTCCGAGACCGGCAGACAGTTCCGCAACGGCGTGGCGAAAGGCGAGCTGCTGAACGAATCCTTCTGGTCCGAGAGCCCCAGAGAGATGCGCCCGTTCAACGGACTCGCCCACATGATGCTGGAAAACGGCGACTTCCGCCCGCAGGCATGGCGCTCGGTGCTGGCCATGCTGGAGCGGCTGGTGGCGGTGGCGTCCGCCTAGTCGAAGGGCTCCCCGAGCGCTTCGAGCGCGTGACTGGCCGCGTGCTGTTCCGCACGCCTCACGCCGGAGCCGGAGCCGTCGAAGGTCCGGCCGTCGGGGATGGTCACCTCCACGTCGAAAATCTTCTGGTGCTCGGGGCCGCGGGTTCCGGTCAGCACGTACAGGGGGCGGTCCTGAAACAACCGCTGCGTCACTTCCTGAAGGCGGCTCTTGTAGTCCTTGCGGACCGGCAGAACCGGCTTTTTCGGCCAGCGGGACTCGAACATGGCGAGGATGACCTCGCGCGCCCGGTTGAACCCCGCGTCGAGGAAAACCGCGCCGAACAGGGCCTCCAGCGCGTCGGCCAGCAGCGCGTCGCGGTCGCGCCCGCCCTGCCGCTCCTCACCCTTGCCCAAAAGGATATACTCGTGCAGGGAAATGCCTCTGGCAATGACTGCAAGGCTTTCCTCCTTGACAAGGTCCGAGCGGATGCGCGTAAGAATGCCCTCCGGCGCGTCGGGATAACGCTTGAATCCCTCTTCGGAAATGCACAGCTCCAGCACCGCGTCTCCAAGATACTCAAGTCGTTCGTTATGATCGCCCCCGCCGGACTCGTTGGCGTAGGAACTGTGTGTCAGCGCGGTTTCCGCGTGCTTGACTTGGCTGAAACGATAGTGGATAGATGCCTCAAGACATGATATATTCACAAGAGATCCTAAATTTATGATGATTTCCGTCGACAGGTCCAAAGCTCTTTTCCACCCGGACTCCGTGGCCGTGGTGGGTGCATCGCGCAGCTCCTCGAAACTGGGGAACCTCGTGGTCGCCAACCTGCAGGCCGCAGGATACAAGGGGAAAATCTTTCCAGTCAATCCCGCAGGCGGAACCATCCGCGATCTGCCCGTCTACCCATCCTGTGCCGACCTGCCCCGCCCGCCCGACCTCGGCGTCGTCTGCCTGCCTCGCGACAAGGTCCTCGACGCCATGCGCGAACTGGCCGAGGCCCACGTGGGCGCCATCGCCGTGCTCTCCGCCGGGTTCCGCGAAACCGGCCGCGACGGGCTGGAACTGGAACTGCAAATGGCGGACATGGCCGCGCGGTACAACTTCACCCTGCTCGGCCCCAACAGCCTCGGCATCATCGACGCATCCTCCGGGCTCAACGCCTCCATCGCGCAGGACGCGCCCATGCCCGGCAACATAGGCTTCTTCTCCCAGTCCGGTGCCCTTTGCGCGTCCGTGCTCGACTGGTCGCTGGAAAACGGCATCGGCTTCTCCCGCTTCCTGAGCCTCGGCAACAAGGCGGGCATCACCGAGGCCGACGCCCTCGAGACGCTCGGGGACGACCCAGCCACCTCGGTCATCATCGGCTATCTGGAGTCCCTCGACAACGGCCGCGACTTCATGAACGCCGCCGCACGCGTCACCGGACGCAAGCCCGTCATCATGATCAAGGCCGGCGTCACGCAGGCCGGCGCACGAGCCGTATCCAGCCACACCGGAGCCGTGGCCGGCTCCGAAGCCGCCTGCACCGCAGCCTTCAAGCAGTCCGGCATCATCGTGGCCGACGGCCTCGACTCGCTGTTCGACCTCGCCCGCGCCTTTTCCACCCAGCCGCTGCCCAAGGGCCCGAACCTGACCGTGGTCACCAACTCCGGCGGCCCCGGCATCCTCGCCGCAGACGCCTGCGAAAACTCGGACCTCGAGCTGCCGCGCCCCTCCGACGCCACGCTGGAGAAGCTGCGCGAAGCACTGCCGTCCTATGCGGCCCTCTACAATCCCATCGACATCATCGGCGACGCGGGCGCAGACCGCTACAAGGCCGCGCTGGAAGCCGTCGCCGAGGACCCGGCCACCCACAGCGTCCTCGCGCTGCTCACGCCCACGGCATCCGCGGAGATCATGGAGACCGCACAGGTCATCGCCGAAGTCTCCAGAAACTCCGACAAGCCCTTTTTCGCCTGCCTCATGGGCGACGAAAAGGTCGGCCCGGGGCGCGACCTCCTGCTCGAATCCGGCGTCCCCTGCTACGCCTACCCCGAGCCCGCCGTGGCAGCAGCCGACGCCATGTACACCCAGTGGCGCTGGCAGACCCGCCAGTACCCGGTGGAGATCTGCTTCCGCCGCGACCGGGGCAAGGCCGAAAAAGTCTTCAGGTCCATGCGCGACATCGGCCTGACCGAGATTTCCGGCCCGCAGGCCTTCGACGTGGCCTACGCCTACGAACTCCCCGTCCCCGAGACCAAGCTGGCCCGCACCGCGGATCAGGCCGTGAAGCACGCCAAGAAGATCGGCTACCCAGTGGCCCTCAAGCTCGTGGCCGAAGGCGTCGGCAACATCAGCGAATTCGGCGGCGTCAGGCTCGCCCTGCACACCCCCGACGACGTGCGGCAGGCCTTCTTCGACATCACCTCCGCCACCACCCGCAACCGCCCCGACGCGCACGTCTCCGGCTGCTTCGTGCAGGCCATGGGCCCCGAAAACGCCCCGGAATGCACCGTGCGCATCAAACAGGACCCGCAGTTCGGCCCCCTGCTCGAATTCGGCATGTCCGGTCCGTCCGCGGAGTTCCTCGGCGACCGGGCGCACCGCATCGCGCCCCTCACCATTCAGGAAGCGCAGGCCGTGATTCGCGAAATCCGCCTGTTCCCCCTGCTGCAGGGCGCACGCGGCAAGAAGGCCGCCGATCTCAAGGCACTTGAGGATATCGTCCTGACCATGTCCCAGTTCGCAGACGACTTCCCCGAAGTGCTCGAAGCCGAGCTCGACCCGGTCATCGCCGGGCCCGAAGGGGCGCTCGTCACCGGAATACGCGTCGTGCTCGGCGAGCCTTGCCAATCGCGGGACTGATGCGCTACATGCATGAAAGGATGGAAAGCGCCACGCAGCACCCCGGCGCCAACCGAAACAACAAAGGATGCACGCAATGCCCGGTCTCTACATAGGTTCCACCAGCGGTTACTCAGGCAAGAACATGATCGTCATGGGCATAGGCCAGAAGCTCCTCAAGGACGGGCTGAACATCGGCTACATGAAGCCCGTCGGCGCCATGCCCGTGGAATCCGAAGGCAAACTCGGCGACGAGGACGCCCTCTTCGTGCAGGACATCCTCGGTCTGGAGCAGGACCCCGAGATGGTCACCCCGGTCGTGGTCACACAGGACTTCAAGGTCAAAGCCTTCACCGGCAAGATCGACGGCCTCTCCGACCGCATCGCCGACTGCTACCAGAACATTTCCAAGGACCGCGACCTGACCCTCGTGGCAGGCTCCGGCTCCATGTATTCCGGCAAATACTGCGACACCGACGCCGTCACCATCATCAAGAAACTCGGCATCAAAGCCGTCATCATCGACCGCTTCGAAAAAGAGTTCAAATACGACTACCTCGCCATGATGAAGGAACACCTCGGCGACCAGCTCGCAGGCGTCATCCTCAACGACGTGCCCCCGCACTTCATGGAAGAAGTCAACCAGCTGCTCGCACCCTTCTTCGAACGACGCGGCATCAAGGTCCTCGGCGTCATCCCCAGAGACCCCCTCATGGGCGCCATCAAGGTCGGCGACCTCGCAGACCGCCTCGGCGGCAAGATAATCTCCGCACACAACAAGGCGGACCGCGTCGTCGAAAGCTTCCTGATCGGCACCATGCAGGTCGAAAACTTCATGACCCACTTCCGCAAAAAGAAGAACTCCGCCATCATCGTCGGCGGCGACCGCTCCGACGTGCAGCTCGTGGCACTCGAAGGCGACTGCCCCTGCCTCGTGCTCACCGGAAACCTCTACCCCAACGACATCATCCTCACACGCTCGGAAGTGCTCGAAACACCCATCATCATGGTGCGCGAAGACACCTACTCCGTCGCCAAGAAGATGGACTCCATCCTCTCACGCCACAAACTCCGCGACGCCATCAAAATCAAACAGGGCGCCGACCTCGTGGCAGAAAACATCGACTTCCAGTACCTCAAAAACGAACTCGGCATCTAAACCGGCCCTCGTCGCAGATAACAGCATGGCGCGATTTTAGGTCGCGCCATGCTTTTTTTCGCCTCCGGCGGGTCTCCGACGGGCCCTTCAGGCGG
>NZ_JCANTV010000004.1:31463-84453 GCF_059568665.1 Pseudodesulfovibrio halophilus DSM 5663
CACAAATTCAGTTCCAAAGTGCTCCGTCGGCCCAAACGCTCCCATCCAAAACTCCCGGCAAATCACCCTCTCCCGACAACCAAGTACCGCAGCAACTGCCTGTCGAGTCAAAGAGGCTCTTTTGACCGGCCACGCAGGGTCGGGTGATATCTATAGACGCGGACGTTCCACTAAATCTTGCGAAATGGATGCCTCCGGCGGGTCTCCGACGGGCCCTTCAGGCGGACCAAAGGGGCGGCCCCCCTTTGGAAACCCTGAGCTGTCAGCGGGCCTGCAGCGCACGGTTCATGCGACCGCAAAACCCGCGTCCCAGCTGCAACCCCGTTGACGGAGATATTGGACGCTGCAATTCTTGGCCGAACAGCTTGGAACTCCCTACGCTGTGATATCCCCCCACTACCTGAAACCGTCGTCAGCCACCCGCCAAGCCGCCTACACGTCAGGGCTTTCGGAAAGCCTCAAAGCGGCTTGGCAAGCCAAAAGTTTTTGGGAGATTCTTAAGAACCCTTTTGCAAAAGGGTTCTTAAGCCCCCGGAGGGCCCTCGAAGAAACAAAAGAGGCCGGGTCATCTGACCCGGCCTCTTTTGTTTGTGTCTGACCGTTCTTTTCGGGCCTGATCAGTCCTGCTGCATCCTTTCGATGAGCTGCTGAAGCCTTGCGGCCTGTGAGGCGAGTGATTCGATGGCTTCTCGCGACTCTTGCATGGCCCGTGCGGTTTCGGAAGAGACGGTATTTATCTCGTCTGTGGCGCGGTTGACTTCTTCGCTGGTGGCGGACTGTTCTTCGGCTGCGGTGGCGATGTTCCGTACCTGATCGGCGGACTGTTCCACGAGCGTCTGGATTTCGGTCATGGAGGAGCCGGCCTTTCCGGCGAGTTCGGTACCTTCGGTGATGGCGGAGACTGCTTCTTCCGTGGACTGGAGGTTTTCTCGTGCGCCGTCCTGAATATCCCTGACGGCCTGTCCCACTTCCTTGGTGGCGGCCATGGTCTTTTCGGCCAGCTTGCGGACTTCGTCGGCGACCACGGCGAACCCACGTCCTGCCTCGCCTGCGCGGGCGGCTTCGATGGCGGCGTTGAGTGCGAGCAGGTTGGTCTGGTCGGCGATGTCTTCGATCACCTGCATGACGGTGCCGATGCCGTCCGCCTGTTCTCCGAGGGTGCTCATGCTGTTTTTGAGTTGTTCGGAGCGTGCCTCGATGCGGTTGATGGCCCGGACCACCTGCTCCACAACGTTTGCGCCTTCCTGCGCCTGCTGCTTGGCGTTGTCCGCATTCTCGGCGGCGTCGGAGGCGTTTTTGGCTACTTCGAGCACGGTGGCGTTCATCTGCTCCATGGCCGTGGAGGTCTCGGCAACGCGTTCCTGTTGCAGGTCTGTTCCTCTGGAGGCCTGTTCGACCTGTGTGGCGAGCTGTTCGGCTGCGGAAGAGAGCTGTTCCGAGATGGTGTCAGCTTCCTGCGCGATGGAAACGATGTTCTCGCGCTGTCTTACGGCTCTGCGTTCCCCTTCCTTGATGGCGGTCATATCCTTGATGAGGGTGAAGCCGCCGATGACCTTGCCGTCGAGATCCTTGAGCGGCGCGGAGTCGACGATGATGTCGTACTGCTTGCCCTTGTCGGTTTTTCCCGAGGTCTCGACCCCGAGCAGGCAGGTGTCCTGATGCAGGCATTCGTGGAGCTTGGTCTTGCGGCTGGCGTCGCCGTAGACGAACAGGCCGAAGGGTTGTCCGATGTAGTCCTCGGGCCTTCCGGGCTTGTCGAAGAGGTCGAGCTCCTGCTGGTTGATGAAGGTGATGCGTTCGTCAAGGTCCACAACGACGCAGGGGACGGTTATGCCGCTGAGGAGCCCCTGAGAGAAGCCGAGCTTGGTCTTGAGTTCCGCGGTCATGTCTCGCACGGCGTCGATGGTTTCGCCGATGGCGTCGTTTGCGGGGTAACTGATCTCCGCGTTGTAGTCGCCCTCCGCCACTTTGTGCGTGAAGGAGGAGAGCCCTCGCAGGGGTCGCACCACCATGCGGATAAGCAGCACGAGGATCAGCGAGATGACCACTACGGCTACGGCTGCGATGCCCACATTCCAGTAGAGCACCTTCTTGTCCACGCCGTGCATCATCTCTTCATGGGTGAGCGAAAAGCCGTAGCTCCATCCCCACGGCTCGAAATACTTGATGAACACCTGCTTGTCGTCGCCCCGGAAGACGTACCTGACGAAGCCGTCCTCCTGTTCGCGAAACTGTGACCAGAAGGAGTAATCTTTCAGACTTTTCCCTTCAAGCGAGGGGTGCAGGATCAGGGTTCCCTTTCGGTTGAAGATGAACCCGTAGCCTTCGCCACCGATGCTCGCGGCCTCCACGGCCTTGCGAAACTCGTCGGTAAGGATTTTGCGGCCCACGTAGATCACGCCGATGACTTCGCCGGAGGCGTTCTTGAGCGGCTGGTAGGCGGTCTGGTACCATGCGTTCACCACGTAGGCGATGCCGCGGTAGGTCTCGCCTTTCATGATGGTCTTGTAGACAGGGCTGGAAGACGGGATGTATGTGCCCACCGCGCGGCTGCCGTCCTTCTTCAGCACGTTGGTGGAGATGCGCAGCAGCTTCCCGGGCAGCAACTGAAAGATCGTGGCGGTTCCGCCGACGCGCTTTTGCACCCTGTCCACGACATCATGAGTCCCGGTCACCGTGTGCAGGCCCATCTTCATCTTCGGGATGGTCACACGCTCGCTTTTGCCCGTGATCTGGTTGACGATGGTCATGGACGTGGAGTCGTTGCGATCCAGATACGGAGTGCCCTCCTCCTCTATCTCGGCCTCCATGTACGACAGGTCGCCCTTGACCTTGTCCGCGAGCGTGGAGTGCTGCATTTCCATGGTTTCGAAAATGCTTTGTGAAAATGCTTCCATGGAAGTTTCGCCGAGCACCGTGAGCGAGTTCTGTACCTGTACGTAGGTGATGGCGGACATGGTCACGATAGCCAGCACGACTACGGACAATACCCCAATTTGCAGCTTGGACTGGAAAGGCATGTTCTTGAGCACGAAAACCCCCCGTTTTCGATGGAATGATACGTCCGGCCTCCTCCGCCCGAAAGCAACGCCACTTCGGGAAGGATTAACTATTTTGTCACTCCGCAAATGAGAAAAGTCAATGGAATCATGAGAGCTTTTGACGCATCATATCAAAAATGTCGCAGCGCCGGCACCGCAGAGCACCACCCACAGCACGTCCACGCGCATCCTGAGCGCAATGAAAGCGGCAACGGCAATGGCGACGGACACTGCCGACCACTCGGTGCTCAGCACAAAACGTCCCGCCACTGCGGCCATGAGCCCCACAAGGCTGATCAGGCTGCCCTTGAGCATCCGGGCGGCCATGGGAGAGGCAACCAGAAGGCGGGATACAGGGGCAATGAAGCGCAGGATGATGAAGGACGGGGTGAAGACCCCCACGGTCGCCACGGCGGCTCCGGCCAGCCCGGCCACCTTGTAGCCCACGAAGGTGGCGGTCATGACGATGGGTCCCGGCGTTAGCTGTCCCAGCGCTATGCCGTCCATGAACCCGGCTTCGGTCAGCCAGCCGCGCACTTCCACCACCTCGTGCAGCATCAGCGGCACGGAGACGTAGCCGCCGCCGAAGGCGAACAGGTCGATCCGGGCCATGAGCGCGGCCAGTCCGCCGAGTTCGGGCCGGAGGGAGTGCAGCGCAAGCCAGCAGCCCGCCGCCAGTAGAACGAGGCATGAGGGGACGAGAAAACCGCCACGGCCGCTTCCGCGCGGGGCGTCGGGGCGCAGGGCGGGAAGCTCCCTGAACAGAGGCACCGCCAGCAGACAGACCGCCACGAGGGCGATGATCGGGTTGCCCTTGAACGCCAGCCAGACGCCCGCGCCGAGGGCGAGCAGGCGCGCCCTGAGGGAGTCGCAGTATTGCAGGGCGAAGTCGAAGGCGGCACTGAGCACCAGCGCCACCACAACCACCTGAAGCCCGGCGAACGCCGCCTGTATCCGGGGCATGTCCGCGCCCTTGAAATAGAGCATGGACAGCCCGAGCATGAGCAGAAAGGCCGGAAAGGAAAACCCGAGATAGGCTACAAAGGCACCGGCCGTACCGCGAATACGCAGCCCGGCCCACGCCGCAACCTGCATTGCCGTTGCGCCGGGAACGAGCTGGGCCGCGCCCATGCCGAGGCTGAAATCTTTCTCGTCAAGCCAGCCGTGGCGTTCCACAACGGCTTTTTTGATGTAGGGTATCATGGCCGGGCCGCCGAAGGCGGTGGTCCCCAGTTTCAGAAATACGCCCAGCAGGGCAAGCAGGCTCGGTCTGGTCAAAGTCCCTCCATGACGTATGGATGCCACCGGGATTCGCTCATTGCAACCCACCGTTGCGGTTGAGAATTGCCTTGGCACCTGCTATCCCATCGCTAAAGGGAGGTTCCGTCCCATGTTCAAGAACGACCAACAGTACACTCTGGACAGCGTGGTCCGCATCGGCATCACCGCCGCGTTGCTCTGGGGAGCGGTGCTGCTTCTGGATACGCTCAGCGACGTCCTGCTCCCGTTTACCGCGGCGCTGGCCTTTGCCTACTTCGTCAACCCGTTGGTGGAGCGCGTCCAGAGCAAGGTGAAAAACCGCAAGCTCGCCGTGGGACTTACTTTAAGCTCCCTTTTCGTGGTGCTCGGCACCGCGCTGTGGGTCACCGTCCCCATGGCCATCCGGGAAGTGACGCGCACCGGCAAGCTCCTGACCTCGCTGGTCAACGATTCCAACATGGCCCAGCGCGCCGTGGAATACCTGCCGGAGGACATCTGGAGGGCGCTGGTGGACTTCGTGAAGCGGCCCGAAATCCGGGAACTGCTGACGGAGTCGGGACTGCTGAACACCGCACAGGAGGCGGCCAAGAAGGTGCTCCCCGGCGTCTGGAACCTCGTGAGCGGCACCGCGGACACCATGCTCGCAGTGGGCGGGCTCATGATCATCCTGCTGTATCTCATCTTTCTGCTGGCGGACTTCGAGCGCCTCAAGCACTGGACCGACCAGCTACCCCCCTCGTGGCAGAACCCGGCAAAGGAATTCTCCGACGAATTCACCGGCGCCGTGGACCGCTACTTCCGTACGCAGGCGTTCATCGCCCTTACCGTGGGCATCCTGTTCTCAACGGGCTTCCTGATTCTGGGTATGCCGCTGGCGGTGCTGCTGGGGTTGTTCATCGGCCTGCTGAACATGGTGCCTTATCTGCAGACGCTGGGACTCATCCCGGCCTTCATTCTGGCGGGGCTGGACGCACTGGCGACGGGCGGGAATTTCTGGGCCGCGCTCGGCGGCGTCGGGCTGGTGTTCGCAGTGGTGCAGACGCTTCAGGACGGATTTCTGGTGCCCAAGTTTCAGGGCGACAGCCTCGGCCTTTCGCCGTGGATGATCCTGCTCTCGCTTTCAGTATGGGGAAAGCTGCTCGGCTTCCTCGGGCTGGTGCTGGCCCTGCCGCTCACCTGTCTGGTGCTGGCCTACTACCGTCGCAAGATCATGCACCGGCCCACCTGACGGGCCGACTTCCGAGTAAGGGGTCGTGCGGTTACAGATCGCACTGCTTGGGCGCGTTGCTGTTCTCCGGCTCCACCTGAAATGGAAGGATGATGAATATCTCGTTCCCTTCCGGATGCACGTCCAGCCCCACTTCTCCGCGATGCAGCTCCACCACCTGTCTGACAAAGTACAGGCCGTGTCCCGATCCCTGCTCCGCGGCGGTGTCCGCCCCCCGGAAGCCCGGCTCGAACAGCTCCATGGGATCGTCCACGTTCGGCGGCTCCCCGGTGGTGAACACGAACATGCGTATGCCGCTTCTTTCCTTTCCGAAATAGTCCTTGAGGATGCGCCAGCCGTAACTGATGAACTTGCCGCGCCTGCCGTCAGAGGTTTCGATCTCGCCGGTGTACTTGACGGCGTTGGAAAAGAGGTTGGCGAAGACCTGCGAGATCAGGCCCACGTCCATATACATGCGGATGGCCTGATCAGGCGAGCCGCCGAAAGAGAGGTCCACCTTGATGCCGCGCTCGGTGAGCCGCTCGCGGTATCGCTCCAGCTGCGGCTCGATGACCTGACGCATGAGATTGCACGGCCGCTTCTCCAGAACGTAGCGTCCCTCTTCGAAGTGCCTGCGGCGCAGCAGCGTCTCGAGGAACATGCTGGTCTGCACATAGTGGCGGTATATCTCCTCGTACTGCTCCCGCAGGCCGCCGTGCAGCCTGTCGAGCTTTTTCGCCATGGTGCGGCAGCACTCGTTGTCCGCGGCTTCGGCCTCGTCGCGGAGGTCGGCGAGGGAGTCTATGCGCCGCCGGAGTCTGTTGAAATACAACTTGAAGTAGATATTGGGAACGATGACGTTGTGGCCGATGTCCTCCACCAGATTCCTGATGAAGTCCAGATGCTCGCGGCTCCTGTCGCGAAGGATGCGGTTGTGGAGCTGAAACCCGACGCGGTTGGCGTATTTTTCCAGAAACAGGAGCATGGCGTCTTCGTGCTCCCGCGGCAGCGCCACCACCAGCATGCCGATGATGTCGTCCGGCGGGGTAAAGGGAAGCATGTCGTTGAATTCCGGGTTGCACCGGACCGGGATGTAGAGCCGCTCGCCGCGCCGGACCGTCTCGCGGCCCATGTCCTCGTCCCACCCCCGGGTGATGCGGGGGTCTCTGGAATATGCTCTGGAGCAGGACGCGAGGACGAAGGTCTCTTCATCTTCCAGCACGTACATGGCACTTTCCAGCTTGAAGACGACCTTCAGAATGAGGATGAGAGTTTCATAGAACCGGTCACGTCCTTGAAACTCCTGACTGAGATCGAAGAAAATCGTCAGGGCGCGGCTTTTCTTCTCGTCGAACGAGTAGCGCCTGTAGTCCTCGATCTTCTCCCTGATGCGGTTTTCGATGTAGTCGTCGTCAATCCCGCACGTCGTTGGCCCGTCGAAACGCATGAAGCCTCCCGGACTCTGAATAAAGGGGTCCAGGAGGCTTATATACCTTTCCGTTCGGGCGGTGACAAGGTGTGCCGAAAAAAACTAATCCTACATCAGCACGTTGAAGAGATATCCGACCAGCAGGATGCCCGCGCCCACCACGGCGGTGAAGACCGCCAGCAGCCGGAACTTGAGCACCCGGCGCAGGATCAGCAGCTCGGGCAGGGACAGGGCGATCACCGACATCATGAACGCCAGGGCGGTCCCCAGCGCCGCCCCCTTGCCGATGAGCGCGTGCACCACCGGGACCATCCCGGCCGCGTTGGTATACATGGGGATGCCCATGACCACCGCCGCGGGAACGCCCCACCAGGCCTCGCGGCCCATGATGCCCGCAAGGAAGTCCTCGGGGACGTAGCCGTGGATGCCCGCGCCCACGGCGATGCCTATCACCACGTACAGCCAGACCTTGCCCACGATCTCCCGTATCGATTCCAGCCCGGCCCGCACGCGATCGCTCAGGGTCATGGAAACGGAACTCGGCGCTCCACCCATGGAGAGCTGGGAACGCACCCAGTCCTGCAGATGCGGCTCCATCTTCAGCCGCCCAATGATCCACCCCGCGACCACGGCCACGGCGAGACCGGTGACGAGATAGATTCCGGCCACCTTCCAGCCGAACAGGCCGTAAAGCAGGACCAGCGCTACCTCGTTGACCATGGGGGCGGAGATGAGAAAGGAGAAGGTCACGCCAAGCGGCACACCGGCGGTCACGAAGCCCACGAAAAGCGGAACCGCCGAACAGGAGCAGAACGGCGTCGCCACACCCAGCGCCGCCGCGAGGCCGTTGCCCGCCAGCTGCCTGCGGCCCGCCAGCATGGCCCGCGCGCGCTCCGGGGTGAAGTACGAGCGCAGGATGCCCACGAAAAACACAATCAACACCAGCAGCATCAGCACCTTGGGCGTGTCGTAGATGAAAAACGCCACGGCCGCGCCGAGCGGCTTGGCCATGTCCAGCCCGAAGACCTGCGCGGTCACATGGTCGGCAACCGGCTTGAGCATCTTGTAGACTGCGAACCACAGGACAATGGCGGGGATGCCTATCCCGAAAATCCTTGCCGCGCTCCACTGGGGAGCCTTCTTCGCCCCGCCGCCTTCCGACATGCACGCGCAGGGTTCCTGCGGTGCCATGTTGAGTTCCTGCATGTTATTCCGTTCCTTCGGTTTCAGCCATCCGCTGCGCGAGGCAGGCCACGAAGCCCCCCACGCAGTCCAGATCCAGCGAGTAGTATTGCCAGTTGCCCTGCCGTCTGGAACTCACCACGCCCGCCCGCTTGAGTACGGACAGATGCCGCGAAACCGTGGACATATCCAGCCCAACGGCCTCCTGAAGCTTGCAGACGCACTGTTCGCCTTCGACGAGCATGCAGACCATCTTCAGTCGCGCGCCGTGTCCCAGCGCCTTGAAAACCTCGGCGCAACCCTCGATTCCGGCATCCGGCAACCGTGCGGCTGCCATGTCTTCCATCTGTTCAATTTGCATGTTTGGCAAAATAGACAAACAACATTGCGCTGTCAACCGCCGTGCGAGATTTACTCCCGGCAGGTTTTGTGACACATTCCGCCGGAACACAGCAGAACCCTCACCGGAGCCCAGAGCATGGAACAGACCGTTCTCGTACACGTTACCGGACAGGACCGTCCGGGCCTGACCGCCACCCTTTCCGAAGTGCTTGCCGAATACGGCGCGGACATTCTCGACATCGGCCAGGTGGTCATTCACGACTTTCTCACGCTCGGCTTCCTGCTGAAGCTGCCCCGCGACTCGCGCCCCGTGCTCAAGGAGCTGCTGTTCAAGGCCCACGAGCTGGGGGTCTCCATGAAACTTCACCCGCTCGAGAACGAACGCTACGAGAAATGGGTGGACGCCGCCGACCGCCCCCGGCACATCGTGACCCTGTTGGCGCGCGCCATCACCCCGGAACACATCGCGGGCATCTCGCGCATCATCCACGACAACGGGCTGAACATCGACACCATCCGCCGCCTCTCGGGCCGCCGACCGCTGGACGAGAGCAGGGACCCCGGGCGAGCCTGCGTGGAGTTCTCCGTGCGCGGCGTTCCCGGCGACCTCGGCGTGATCCGCAAGGCGTTTCTGGACATGTCCGCCGAGACGGGCGCGGACATCGCCTTTCAGGAAGACAGCATCTTCCGACGCAACCGGCGGCTGGTCTGCTTCGACATGGACTCCACGCTCATTCAGGCCGAAGTCATTGACGAGCTGGCCGTGGAAGCTGGCGTGGGCGACAAGGTGGCGGCCATCACGGAGGCGGCCATGCGCGGAGAGCTGGACTTCAAGCAGAGCCTCCGCAAGCGGCTGGCGCTGCTCGAGGGGCTGGACGAGACGGTGCTCGAGAAGGTCTACGAGCGCCTGCCGCTGACGGAGGGCGCGGAGCGGCTCATCAGCAACCTCAAGCGCGTGGGCTACACCATCGCCATTCTCTCCGGCGGGTTCACATATTTCGGGGAGCGGCTTCAGGAGCGGCTGGGCATCGACTACGTCTTTGCCAACAAGCTGGAGATTCTCGACGGCAAGCTCACCGGCCGCGCCGAAGGGACCATCGTGGACGCGGACCGCAAGGCGGAGCTGCTCCAGCAGCTCGCCGAACACGAAGGGATCAGCCTGCAACAGGTCATCGCCGTGGGCGACGGCGCCAACGATCTGCCCATGCTCAACCTCGCGGGCCTCGGCATCGCGTTCCACGCCAAGCCCAAGGTCAAGCGCGGCGCGCGTCAGGCCATCAGCTCGCTCGGGCTGGACTCCATCCTGTACCTCCTCGGCCTGCACGACCGGGAGACGCTCGAATAAACGGGATCAGTTGACGGACAGCTCCAGCACCATGCGCAGCAGCATGGCGCCGGTTCTGCGGGAGGGGAACGGGTCGCCCGCCGGAAGAAACCCGAAGCGGCGATAAAACCCCACGGCGTTCAGGCGCGAGGCCAGTTCGATCCGCCCGCCGCCGCGCTCGACGGCCTGCGTCAGCAGCGTGGTCAGTATCCGGCTGCCGAGCCCGCGTCCCCGCCATGCCTCCTCCACGCACATCTGCGTCACCACCCACCGCGCCGGGCCGATGCCGGTCAGGCGTCCGCAGGCGCGAATGCCGCTCTCGCCCCGGATGACGGCATGGATGCTGTCCTCTTCGCGGTCATCGCGAACGCCGTCGAACTCGCTGCCGAGGTGGCTGAAGAACACCTGCCGGCGCAGTTCGCAGGCCTGCGCGTGATCCCTGCTGTCCGGATCGACCACGCGAACCTTCATCTCCGACACCATTTTGCACCCCTTGAGCAATATTTGCGTTTCATTCCCCGCCGAATACGCCCCGGGCCTCACCGCTTCACAACAATTCTGTAACGATCCCGGATCATTTGGGCCAAAATCGTTTCCGGCACGGTGCTTGCCTTTTGTCCGACAAAAAGGAGAACGACCATGACCCGCTTTCTGATTCCCACGCTGACGATGCTTGTGCTCCTGACCGGTTGCGCGAACAAGGCCCGCACCGGTGCCGGACTGGGAGCCCTTGCCGGGGCAACCATCGGCGCGCTGACCTTCAACAACAAGGTCTCCGGCGCTGCCATCGGTGCCGGGACCGGTCTGCTGCTCGGGTACCTCGCAGGGAACGAGCTGGACAAGGAAGACCGCGCGCAGCTCTCGCGCACGCTGGAGCACACGCCGTCCGGCAGCAGCCGAGAGTGGCGCAACCCAGACACCGACATGCGGTACAGCGCGATCCCGCGCCCCGCCCGCCGCGACCGAGGACGCATTGAACGCGACGTGGCCCTTACCGCCACCTTCCCGGATGGAAGGAAGGACACGGTGCACGCCACGGCCTACCGCGCTCCCGACGGAACGTGGCGGCTGATTCAGTAGCTATTCGAGGGGAAGGGTGAAGACGAAGGTGCTGCCCTCGCCGATGGAGGACTCCACCCAGATGCGGCCGCCGTAGTGCTCGACGATCTCGCGGCAGATGGTCAGGCCGAGGCCGGTGCCCTGCGGCTTGTGCTTGATGATGTTCAGGCTGGACTGGTGGAACTTCTCGAAGATGCTGTCGAGCTCCTCGGGCGCGATGCCAACGCCGGTGTCCTCGATCTCCACCCGCATCATGTCGTCCCCGGCCATGCGGGCGCGCACGGTGACCGTGCCCTCCTCGGTGAACTTGACCGCGTTGTTGAGCAGGTTGATGAACACCTGCTGCATCCGGTCCGGGTCCACCATGACTTTGGGCAGGTTCGGGTCGATGTCCTGAATGAGGCGCACGCCGCTGCGCTGGTCGAAGATGCCCTTGACCGCCTGCACCCCGCGGCCGACGAGCTCGCCGATGTCCATGGGCCGGTCCTGCCAGCCCATGCTGCCGGACTCGATCTTGTTCAGATCCAGCACGTCGTTGATGAGCCGCGTCAGGCGTTCGCCTTCCTGACCGATGATCTCAAGGTTTTCGTTGATGCGGTCACTCTTGTGGAGCAGTCGATCGTCACCCTCTGCCATCGGCTTGAAATTCTTGTTGAAGTCACGAGAGAGCAGCTTGGCAAAGCCCAGAATCGAGGTCAGCGGGGTGCGAAGCTCGTGGGAAACCGAGGACAGGAACGCGGACTTCATCTCGTCCAGTTCGCGCAGCCTGCGGTTGGCGTCCTCCAGCTCCCGCGCCTTGCGCACGAGATCCTCGGTGCGGTTGCGGACCAGTTGCTCAAGGTGGCGGTTGAGGTCGGCCAGCTCCTCTTCGGCCTTCTTGCGGTCGGTGGTGTCTTCAAGGATGCCTTCGATGGAGACGATGTTCCCGTCACGGTCATGCACGGTGCGGGCGTTGATGGACCCCCAGACGATGCTGCCGTCCTTGCGGCGGTACTGAGCCTCGAACCGGATGATCTCGCCCTCGTTGGTGACGGCGTCGAGGAACATGTCCCCGCGCTCTCCGTCCAGGAACATCAGCCCCTTCACGTTCCGGGTGCGCAGCAGGAACTCCTTGACCGAGTCGTACCCGAAGAAGCGCGCCATGGCGGGGTTCGCATTGAGCATCTCCCCTTCCGGCGTACACTGGAAGATGCCTTCCACCGCGTTCTCGAAGATGCCGCGGTATTTCTCCTCGGCCTCCTGCAGGGTGTTGTTCATGACCTGCAGCTTGCGTTCACGGGCCTCGATCTCCGCGCTCATCTTCCGGAACCGCTCGGCGATCTCCAGCAACTCTGAATGATATATCTCGCCGAAGTCATAAGAGAAATCACCGCGAGCCACGCGGCTGATACCTTTTTGCAGGACCTGTAGCGGCGTGGCCAGAAAGACGCGCAGCAAAATGCCCGTCACGGCCAGAATGACCACGACGGAAACGAGGATGAGCATCACGGAGACGAGCATCTGCCGCTCGAGGCGGTCGCGCTCGCTCATGAGCGTGAAGTCGATCTCGGCACGGCCGATGGTACGTCCTTCAAAGACGATGTCCTTGACCCGTCGGAAGTCCGGCTTGATGCCGATCATTTTTTCATGGGCGTAGATGACGTCGTTACGCGAACCATAGATACGAAAGCCCTGCACCATCTCGTTCTGGGCGTAGACGGCGCCTATGAGCCGGGCGTTTTCGTAGTCGAGGTTCCAGATGGGGACGGCGAGAATCTCCACCACGCGGGCCGTGAGCTCTCCGGCCTTGCGTTCGGCGGCGTCGCGCATGTCGCGGGACTGGTGCCAGTAGGTGTAGGCGATCATGGCCGTGGCGAAGAACACCACGATGACCACGAGGCTGGCGGTCAGGTCACGCGACAGAGAGCGCCCTCTTCCGGGAAAGAGGGGCGTGCCGCGTTTTGCGTTTTCAGTGCCAGCCATTCATCCTCCGCATTGCTGCCCGCCAACTTTGTGAAGCAGTGCCGCTCACTCTAGTGTAAACCAATTGATATTGCAATATGGGGAATTGCTTTCGCATTCCGGCAGGTTCCGGGAAATCTCCCAAAATGCGGCTTGCCCGTCGTCGGGACCGAAGGTACAAGGCTTCGAACATGCCCAAGCTGAGAACCCTTTTCCTGACCCTTGCCCTGGCTGCAATTCCGCTTGTGGCCGCCGCCCATCCTCACGTCTTCATCGACGCGGAAGTTACCTTCGAAGTTGACGAGGACGGCGTCCGGGGCGTGCGGCAGCACTGGCTCTTCGACGAGATGTTCACCCGCGCCCTGCTCGGGGACCTCGACCTGCCGCTGGACGACGCATCACCGCAGTGGAGCGACAGCATCAAAAGCGGGGCATTCGACTACCTGAAAAACTCCGACTACTTCACGGCCGCGTTTTCCGGCGGCGAACGGCTGGAAATCCCGGAGGCCACGGAATTCAAGGCGTCCCTTCGCGACGACAACCGGCTGGTCTACGACTTCTTCATTCCCCTGCGAGTGCCCGCTCCGGGCATGTTTCGGCTGGCGGTGTATGACAAAGAATACTACGCCGACATCCTGCTCAAGGAAGACGCCGTGGCCTACGACAACACCTCGGAGCTTGCCGCCGAACATACGATCCGTGACGAGCAGGACCTCGCCTACTGGGCGGGATTCAACATTCCGCGCGGCATTCACTTTCGGGTAGGCAGCCCTTCCGGCGTCTCCATTCCGACGCCGGTGCCGCCCGGCTCCGTGCAGAAGAAGGTCGAGCCGAGCTTCTTCCGCAAGGTGGTCATGCAGGCCCGCGCGTGGCAGAAGGCGCTCAAGAAAAAGATCACGCCGCTGGGCGGCGATATCCGCGACAACCCGCTCGGGCCGGCGTTCTGGACCTTCCTCGCCCTCTCCTTCCTGTACGGGGTGGTGCACGCGGTGGGGCCGGGGCACGGCAAGTCCGTGGTCTGTTCCTATTTCCTCGCACGCCCCGGCGACCTCTGGCTCGGGGCGCTCATGGGCAACGCCATCACCTTCGTACACGTGGGGTCCGCGGTGGCCGTGGTCGCCGCTGCCTACATGATACTCGGGGCGGGCATGGGCGGCTTCCACGAGGCCGCAAAAGTCATGCAGCCCGCCAGCTACGGCCTGCTCATGCTCATGGGCGTGTTTCTGGCGGTGAAAGCCGTTCTGGAGCTCAGAAAGGGCGGGATACTCCGCGAAGCCGAAGCGGGCGCGGCCTGCACGCCCGGCGACGTGGCCGAAGCCCGCAGGGGCAAGAGCCATGTTCTGCTGGTCTCCTTCGTGACCGGCCTCATCCCCTGTCCCGGCGCGGCCGTGGTGCTTGCCTTCGCCGTGGGGCTGAACATCCTGTGGTCCGGGCTGGCGGCCATGTTCGCCATGGCGGTGGGCATGGGCCTGACCACCACCCTGTTCGCGTGGGCCGCCGTGGGCGCACGCGGCGCGACGCTCCGCATGGCGGGGCACAACCGCACCATCCTGAACTGGTCCCACGCCCTGCTCACCACCCTCGGCGCACTGTTCATCGCGGCGTTCGGCGCCGGGATGCTGGCCGCCTCGCTGTAGGCCTATTCCAGCCGGAGCACCTGCCCCGGGTGGATGACGCAGCGCGAACCAAGATCGTTGAGCTCGCGAAGCCGCTCCAGCGAGACCCCGTGCCTGCGGGCGATGCGTATGAGCGAGTCGCCCGGCTGGACGTGGTAGGTATCCGCCCCGTTCTCCTCGCGATAGGCCTTGAGCACCGGATTGTAGCGGCGCAGGAACCCTTCGGTTGCTCCGGCGGGGAGAAAGACCGCGTGGTTGCCGCGCGGGACAATGTCACTCAGCAGCTGCGGGTTCAGGTCCTTGATCATCTTGTAATAGGTATTGGCGGCCTTGGCGATCACGATGAGCGGCACGGAGCGCCGCCCCTTGACCCGCACCCGGTCGAACCGCAGCGGCGGATAGTAGTCCTCTTCGCGCAGGTCGAAGCCGAACCGTTCGGGGTCTTCCATGATCATCCTCGCGCACACGGCGCGTACCACGTAGCGTTCGGTCTCGGCCGGCAGGTGCAGACGGTAGAAGTCGTCGGTCTCCTGATCGCGGATGCGCCGCTCCAGCCCGTTCTCGCCCATGTTGTAGGCCGCGGCGGCAAGCGTCCACGAGCCGAAACGGTCGTGGAGCTCCTGAAGGTAGTCCAGCGCGGCCTTGGTGGCGAAGTAGAAATTGCGCCGGTCGTCCACGTTGCGGTTGACGGTGAGTCCGTACTTGCGGCCCGTGGCGGGCATGAACTGCCACATGCCCTTGGCCCCGGCCCACGACCCGGCCTGATTCCGGAGCGCGCTCTCGATGACCGCGATGTACTTCAGGTCCTCGGGCATGCCGCGCATCTCCAGCAGCCTCTCAATATGAGGGAAATAGCGCGAGGACCGCTTGAGCCACAGGATGACCTGCGCGCGGTCCCAGAGCATGAGCAGCAGGTCCTTTTCGAACCGCTCGCGCACCTCCACTATGTGCAGCGGCACGGACTCGCCGCAGAAGTCGGCCTTCTTCACCGAACGCACCACTGACTCCAGAGAGGGAAACGCCGCCGGGCGTTGCTGCTCGGCGGCGCCAGCCGTGGCTGCGAAGACAAGCGTCATGATCAACGCGCAGATCGCATATCTCATGCGGTATGTTGCACTCCTAAAGCTTGGACTTGAGCACGATGTCGGTGATGGGTCCGCGGGACCGCTCTCCCTTGAGCACCATGTGCGCGTAATTGCGGTAGCCCTTGAGCTTTTTCACCGCCCAGTTCAGTCCGTTGTTGGATTCGTTGAGATAGGGGTTGTCCACCTGCCGGGTGTCGCCGAGACAGATGCACTTGACGTTCTCGCCCATGCGGGTCAGCAGCGCCCGCGTCTCGGAACGCGAGAGGTTCTGCATCTCGTCGATGATGACCACCGCGTTTTCGATGTTCATCCCCCTGATGAAGGCCACCGGCTGAATCTCGAACCGCTTGGGGTTGAGCTTGAGATTCTCCGCCGACGGGTCGGCGAAGATGCGGTTGGCCGAGCGCATCTCGTGCAGCTTGGCGAGCTGGTCGCTCACGTAGCGCACGTAGGGCGTCATCTTCTCTTCAATGTCCCCCGGAAGGTATCCCATCTTGGCCCCGATTTCCACCACGGGCTTGACCAGATATATCTTCCGAAACGGGTTGTCCTTGCGCTCGAGCACCAGATACAGGGCGGCGGCCAGCGCGAGGAAGGTCTTGCCGTAGCCCGCCTCGGACTGGATGGACACGATGTCGATCCCCTCGTTGAGCATCAGCTCCAGCGCAAGATTCTGGTACACGCTGCGCGGTTTCACGTTCCACGCCTCGTGCTGGAAGCTCATGGACTTGGGCCCGTGCGGCCCGTAGAGCACCGGGGTGCCGTTTTCCCAGCGAAAGCAGTTGGGAACGGGCTCCTCGTCCGGCTCCACGAAGCCGGTGTAGTTCTGCGACTCGGAGCGGAACGGCACCGAATCGCGGTACGCCTCGCACGGGATGCCGAAGACCTTGGCCTTGATCTGCAGGATGCGGTCGTTGGTGATGAGGATGGCCCCTTCGGGGGCCGTGTGCATGATTTCCTTGAGGATGCGGTCGTCGTAGGTTTCGTCGGTCAGCTCCTGGGCGAAGTCCGGGGGCAGGATGCAGACGCTCTCGTCGTCGAGGATGCACCCGACCGCCTTGGCCACGATGTGACCGACGCGGGGGTCCTTCTTGAGCTTGTCCAGCTCGGCAAGGACCGTGTAGGGAATGTGGATGATGTTTTCCTGCCCGTTTCTGAGGGCAGCGATGCTTTTGGGATTTTCAATGAGGACGTTGGTATCGAGGACAAAATGCTTCTGGGCCATAATCCCCCGTCCGTGTTAGCTGTTTTCCGTTTCTGAACTCAGCCTGACGATACCCCGAAGGGAGATGCCTCGTCCGTTTCCATGCGACCTCCTTTTCTCATGGATAGTACCATGCGGGGTTTTCGTGAATTTGTCTAGAAGCACCATACCCCGGATCCTGTCACCGGTGCATGACCGCAGCGTGACGATAGTGCGTAGCTGTTGCGTTTCGGGCCCTGCGGAGCTAACAGGACCGCAACAGACAAGGAGCGATCATCAATGCAGTATATTGCGGTATTCAAGAAGGAAAAACGCGGCTTCGGCGTCACCTTCCCGGATTTTCCGGAATGCGTGACCTTCGGGGCAGACATGGAAGAGGCGCTGGACATGGCGCACGAGGCGCTGGCGATGTTCGTTGCCATGCAGCTGGAATCCGGCGGAGAACTGCCCGAACCGCGTGATTTCGACGCGGTGCGCGGCCTGCCGTCCACCGGCGACGCCAAACTCGCGGCAGTGGAAACGGCTGCCGACGGCTCGGATTTCGAGGAGGTGGGCGTGACGTTTCACCGGCACCTGCTGGAACGCATCTCCGAATACTGCGACCGGCACGGCGTGGATCCGGCGGACTTTCTTTCCGTGGCGGCCCGCGAGGCCATCAGGAACGACGTTTTCAAGGGCTAGGCGCATGAGGCCCGCCCCGCGTGTCACAGGGTCGGGTCCATTGCGGACGTCAGCAGCCGCGCGATGTCCTTGAGGTCCGGGCTGTAGTCGCCCTCGCGGACCTGCCGCTTGAGTTCCTCGATCCGGCGACGGCGGCCTTTTTCGGCCTCGTCTTCCGTTCGACGCTTCTCATCGGCGCGTGAAGAACATACTGAGCGCAGGGCCTCGTCGAGGCCTTCGCGATCCCGTGCCACCAGTCTCCCCTCCGGTGTTGCGGTTTCCTTTCAAGGGGGGAAGGGCCGAGCCCTTCCCCCGTTTCTCCCCGTCTCCCGCTGCAGGCCTCCCGGAACGATGATCTCCGTTCCGGACCCTGATTCGGGTGCGTACATCTCTTATCGGCCGCCCGCCGTTTCGGATTAGGGGCGAATTCCGTCCGAGGCGGCCGCGCCGACTCAATCATCTCATAACGCTTGTAATTTCATGGGGTCATCGGCTATCCATGGAGGTAACGAACGGCAATCCCAACAGGGGCGAACAGCATGAAGACGATCAAGGCAAAACTGATAACCGGCTTTACGCTGGTTCTGGTACTGACCGTGGCAGTGGGCGGCATCGGTTTTTATCAGATTTACGACAACTCCCAAAAGAACGAGCGCATGATCAGGGTCGAGCTGGAGTTCTCCAACTCGGCCATCAACATTCAGCGCCTCATCCTCCAAAACCGACGCTATGAGAAGGACCTTCTGCTGAACGCCGGCAATCCGGAAAAACAGCGTGCCTACCTCGAAAAATTCGAGCAGGCCTCAAAACGACTTCGCGCTGAGATCAACCAGCTTCGCGACCTCGCCACGAAGACCGGGCACGTCAGCGACAAGGAACGCCGCGCCCTGGCCGGAATGCTCGAGGACTACGACGAATATCACGACCTCTTCTTCAGGGCCGCAGACACGATCCTCGAGGAGAACATCGGCCCGGAGCAGGGCAACAGAATGCTCTCCGAAGCCAAGGACGCCATCTACCGCGTGGAAGAAGCCATAGAGGACGCGGAGCTGGGCAATCACGTGGTATCGAACAGCATCAACGAGCTGCTTGAGCAGAGCCGCCTTGCCGAAATTCAGCTGGCTGTCCTCACCTTTGCCGCGCTCATCGCGGGGCTCGGAGTCTCCTACCTCATCTTCCGGGCCGTGGAAACGCCCCTGCACCGCATGATCACGTACACCGACAAGGTCAGCTCCGGAGAACTGGACGCCTCGGTGGACATCCCGGACCATGGGGAGATGGGTCACCTCAAGGCATCCGTGCAGAGCATGGTGGCGGAACTCAAGACCCGGCTCGGCTTTGCCGACGGCATCCTCAAGGGGCTGACCAATCCCTGCCTCGTGGTGGACCGGGACGAGCGGCTCACCTTCCTGAACAAGGCCTACCTTGACCTCTACAAGCTCAGGGGCAAGCCCGAGGACCATCTCGGAAAAACCATGGGCGAACTCTTTTACGGGGACGAGAGAAAGTCCACCATCACCGGACAGGCCATGCGCGAACAGCGCTCCATCGTCGGCAACGAAATCACCTCCGACCTTTCCGACGGCAGCCGCATTCACGTCCGCTTCGACGTGGCCCCGCTGTACGACCTCGACAACAACCTCACCGGTGCTTTCGCCCTCATGAACGACCTGACGGGCATCAAGAACACCCTCAGCCAGATAGAGGAAAAGAACCGCACCATCGAGGACGCCGCCGGTCGCGCCAACCGCGTTGCCGACCAGGTGGCCTCGGCGTCCGAGCAGCTCTCCGCGCAGGTCGAGCAATCCAGCCGGGGCGCCAACCAGCAGCGCGAAAACGCCGCCGGCACGGCCACGGCCATGGAAGAGATGAACGCAACCGTGCTCGAGGTAGCCAAGAACGCCTCCAGCGCCTCGGAGCTGGCGGACCAGTCGCGCGGACGCGCACAGGAAGGCGCCGAAGTGGTCGAGATGGTTGTCGGGACCATCAAGCAGGTCCACGAGAGCGCCTCCGAGCTCAAGGTCAACATGAACGAGCTGGGCAAGCAGGCCGAGGGCATCTCCAAGATCATGAACGTCATCACCGACATCGCGGACCAGACCAACCTGCTTGCGCTCAACGCCGCCATCGAAGCCGCACGCGCCGGGGAGGCCGGGCGAGGGTTCGCGGTGGTCGCCGACGAAGTCCGCAAGCTGGCCGAAAAGACCATGACCGCCACCACAGAGGTGGGCGACTACATATCCGCCATTCAGAGCGCCACGCAGAAGAATATCGCCAGCACGGACAACGCCACCAAGGCCATCGACCGCAGCACGGAGCTGGCCGATCAGTCCGGCAACGCGCTGACGGAGATCGTCTCCCTCGTGGAGCAGACCGCGGATCAGGTGCGCAACATCGCCACCGCGGCCGAACAGCAGTCCGCCGCGAGCGAGGAGGTCACCCGCTCCACCGAAGAGATCAGCGTCATCGCCGACCAGACGTCGCGGGCCATGACCGAATCCAATCAGGCCGTGCTGGAGCTTTCCGAGCTGGCCCGGGAGCTCAAGACCGTCATCGAGGACATGCAACGCTAGGCCGCCGGGGAGAGCCATGACGATGCCGGGAAAAAACGTCTGTCTCGTGGAGTGCTCTCCGCCACTGGTGCGCGCTTTCGAGGCCACGGGATGCAGGGTGCTCTCCCTGCGTCCCGGCCCGCAGCGGTCCCTGCTGGACCTGCCCGCCGAGCTTGATCGCCACGACTTCAGCCCGGACCTCGTCTTTCAGCAGGAAAACCTCGGCAGGCGACTTTTTCTGGAAGGACTGGACGCACTGGACTGCCCGAGGCTCTTCTGGGCGGTCGACCCGCACCTCAACGCCTATTGGCACACCTGCTACGCCAGACTGTTCGACCTGACCCTCTGCACGCAGGACCGCTGGCGCCCAGCCGTGGAGGCCTTCGGCGCACGCACGGCGCATCTGCCGTGGTACGGCCACGCGCGGGCATGGTCCTCCTTCGGCGACCGCACCCACGATCTGGCCTTTGCCGGGCGGGTCACGGCCCAACGGCCCATGCGGCAGCGGCTGGTGAACATGCTCGCCGAACGATACGACGAACGCTTCGTTCATCGCGACGACCTGACGCTGCCGGAGATGCTTGATTTTTACGCTGACTCGAGGCTCGCGCCCAATGAATCCATTCTGGGCGAGGTGAACTTCCGGCTCTTCGAGACCGCCTCCTGCGGCTGCGTGCCGGTGACGCAGGACCTCGGCTCCGAGCAGGACGCGCTCTTCGTCCCCGGAACCGAGGCGGCGGTCTACGCGGACGCGGCAGAGATGCGCGCCCTGTGCGATCACCTGCTCTCCGACCGCGCGGCGAGCCAGGCCATGGCCCGCGCCGCGTGGGAGCGCGTGAACCGCGACCATCTGCCGGAACATCGGGCTGCGCGCATTCTGGAGTTTGCCGACGAAGCTCCGGCCGCGGCTTCGGGCAATCCGCAAAAATGGCTGACCCTCGCCGCCACCCGACTGCTGGAGTCCGGGCTTTCCGTGATGGACAACGGCGAACTGGTGCGGCGGCTGTGTTCCATCCCGGCGGACGCCGAAGTCATGGCGGCCACGCTCAGGATGCAGACCCTTGCGGACGACAAGACGGCCATGGCCTCATCCGCCGCCGCGGTGTTCGCAGACGCCGGGTACGCATCGTCCACGGACCTGAACCTCTGCGCCTCAGCCGCCGCCATGCGCTGCGGCGGGGATACCATGCGGGAACTCGCCCGCGCCATGCTCATGCGGCACCTGCGGGCGATCGACGCCAGAATCCCGGAAGCCCCCGAGTCTCCCGGAGCCATGCTCCGGCAGTGGGCCAGGCTGCTGCTGCGACAGGGAAAGATCATGCGGCACGGCTTTCCGTTTTCCGCTTCCCGCCACCTGCCGGGCGCCGCGACGGACTGCCTCGTCACCTCGCTGGAGCTGGAGCCGGAGAATCTGGACTCCCTGCGGCTGATGGAAAACGCCACGCGCGCCCAGCGCGGGCTGGAACACGCCCGCAGCGGCTATCTGGCCATGCTGACTCTGCATGTACGCGGAGACTGGCGGCTCGAACTCGAGAGCGCGCTGGCCGACCTGCGCGCGTTCCGTATCGAGCAGGGCATGGAAACCCTTCGCTACGCAAGGCACCTCGCCCTTGAGGCAGACGCGGAAAAAGCGTTTCATCGCGCCCTCAGGGCCAACGACCCGCGCGCCATCCTCGCCGGACTGCTGGAGCAGCCCGCCTAGTTCATCTTCAGGCAGTCCGCGACAACTCCGTCGGGCTCCACCGGAAGATCCCCGAAATGTTCCTCAAACAGTTCCCGCGTCCGGCGGGCCGTTTCTTCCGCTTCAACCAGTTCGCCGGTTTCCCGAAGAGACAGCGCGAGCCCAGCGAGGACCGGGATGAGAGCGCGGTTGTTCTCGGTCCACCCTTTCTCGAACAGGGCCAGACACTCACGATAGACCGTTACGGCCCGTCCGTGCTCGCCGGCAGCGGCCAGTACCGCGGCGAGGCCTTCAAGGTCGGCCGCGATGTCGGGGTGCGTCTCCGGCTTGAGCCGCTTGTCCACTTCGAGGGCGGCTTCCAGATATGCCACGGCCTCGGCGTGCCTTTCGGCAAAGTGCAGGGTGAAGCCGTACTGATGCAGGATGCGGTTGGCGTCCGGGGTGGCGAGCCCGTCGCGGACCATGTCGGCGCAGGCCGCAACGTGCGGAGCGAGGGGTTCCGGCACCTGCGATCCGGGTTCGGCGTCGGGCACGGCCAGCGACAGGGCGTGCAGGGCCCGACTCTGCCATACCGCGTGTTCCTGCGGGTCGAGCTCGTCGAGGATGAACCGGCGCACCTGCTGCGGCACGCTGAAGGTGCCGGTGCCGTGGTCCATCTCCACGAGCCCGAGACGGCACACCGGGTCGAGGGTGGCGGCCACCGCGAACATGGCGGCGGCGGGATTGATAAGGGCGGGATTGTGCATGGCGCCTTCGGCGGCGATGGCCATTTCGAAGGGCACGGGCGCGTCCGCGAGCACGCAGGCGCAGAAAAGCGCCTCGGCCCCGGCGGGGCTGTCGGCGCGGGCGGTTTCGACGGCGGACCGGATGCTTTCGCTGTTCATGGATACCTCCGTGCATGGAGATACCCGCCCGGTCCGCCGGATTCAAGAGCTATTTCTTGATGTTGATGGTGGTATTGAGGATGGAGTCAGAAGTGGTGATGACCTTGGTGTTGCTCTGGAACGAGCGCTGGGTCAGGATCATGTCCGCGAACTCCTGCGCCATGTCCGTATTGGACATCTCCAGCGAGTTCTGGTTCGTGGTGCCGAACGCCTCGCTGTCGGGAGCTCCGGTCAGGATCGTCCCCGCGTCCTGCGAGGCGGAGAACAGGTTGCCGCCCTCGCGCCGCAGGCCGAAGTCGTTCTGGAAGCGGTACAGGGTCAATTGAGCCAGCCGCTCCGTCTCCCCGTTGGAGAAATTGCCCTCCACGAACCCGTCGCGACTGATGGAAATATCCCGCAGGTACCCCTGCGCATACCCGTCCTGCGTGGCGAACTTGGTTCGGGAGCCGTCCGGGAACGAGCTGGTGTTGTTCACGCTCAGAGAGGTGTCGCTCATTTCCGGAAGCGCGGCGGCGTTGATCCCCACGGAGGCCGCGTTGCTCGCACCTCCTGCCCAGCTCAGGGTCGAGGTTGTCACCCCGAAGTCCAGCCCCACGGTTTGCGCGGCAGTGCTGCCGTTGGAAGAGATGAAGGCCACGTCAAACGTGGGCATGCCGTTGCTCTGAATCAATCCCATGTCCGCCGGCGCCCAGTTGCTGAGGGTTCCCGCCGCGTCCGCCGTGAAGGCGCTCATGTTCACGAGGCTCCCGCCGGGGCCGAAGCTGAGGGTGCCCACCGCGAGCAGCCCGGCCTGCGAGCTGCCCTGAAAACCTGCACGCCCATCCTCCGAGGCCGGGATGGTCACGGCGTATTCCCAGAAGGTGTTTCCGCCGGAAGCGTTGGAGACGCCGTTCTCGTTCACCGGGTCGAAGGACACCGTCAGTTGATGGGGATCGCCGTTCTCGTCGTAAACCTTGATGCTGGATGTGTACGGAGCCCGTGCAAGAGGCTCCTCGTCCGAGGCGTCGTAGCTGCCGAACATGGCGAAAAACGGGTTCGTGCTGCTTGTGATGGAATCCGGGCTCGTGCGGTCGAGATTGGTGATCATGGAAACGGCGGAAGTGGCGCGCGGCGGGCTGACCACCGTGCGCAGGGTCTGGCCGTCCACCACCACGTCTTCCATGGGCAGCTGCACATCGCCGATGGTGCCGGTGGACTCGCCGGTTTCCCGGTCAACGCCGAATCCCTGCAGACGATATCCGGCGGGGTTCACGAGATACCCCTCGCGATCGAAACGGAAGTTGCCTGCACGGGTGTAGAAGACGTCCGAGCCGTCCGGGTCCCCGACACCGAAAAATCCCTTGCCTTCGATGCCTATGTCGGTGACCTCGCTGGAGGTCTCCATGGCCGACTGCCTGAAGTCCGCCAGCACGGCCGCCACGCCGACGCCCTTGCCCATCTGGCTGGACTCCATCACTCCTCCCGCGGAGCGGTGGCTGCCGGTGGCCATCTGCGAGTACATCAGCGAATTGAAGTGGATATCCGCCTTGCGGTATCCCACCGTATTGACGTTGGCGAGGTTGTTGCCGACGACCTGCATGCCGTCGCTGTACGCCTTCACCCCGGTGGCGCCTATATACATTGAACTGAATGCCATGACTTCCTCCTTCGGGCACTCCCCGGTTCCCCAACCGGGCAAAACGTTCCCGATATTCTCCGTGCCATTACCTAGCAACAGCCATGCCACGGGATTGACATTTCATCCCGGCGGGTTATCATCCCCATGCAGTGGGCAAAACATGCCCCGGCACGAAGAGATGCCCTGAAAACCGCACCGTCTGGACAAAAACATGCCGGTTGCGTAGTCTGGAAACGATTTTAACCCCCAAGCACGGGAGCAGCGAATGGCCCGCACACTTTCCCGCAGAGACATGCTCCGGAGCCTTGGCGTTCTGGGTCTGACCCTCGGCGCGGGCTCCCTGCCCGTAACGGCGTTTGCCGCACCGGGCACGAAGCGGCACAGCCGCACGGCCCTGCTCATGGGAACATTCGTCACCGTCACGGTGGCGCACCCGTCGGGGGACTTCGCGGATGAAGCCGCCGGGAGGGCCTTTGAGGCCATCCGCGCAGAGCTGCCCGTTTTCGACGGACACGACCGCTCTTCCGCCCTCTCCGTGCTCAACCGCGACGGCGAGCTGGCCGCGCCGCCGCCGCAGATGGTCTCCCTCATGGAGGCCGCCGCCAACTGGCACCGCTCGACAGACGGCGCTTTCGATCCGTCCGTCACCCCGCTGGTGTCTCTCTTCCGCGAGGCCGCGGCAAAGGGTGTCGAGCCGGACCGCCAAGAGGTCAGGCAGGCGCTCGAACTGGTGCACGCCGAACGAATCGTCGTTTCCGGCCAGCGTCTGGCGCTGGGCTGCGACATGGCGGTCACCCTCGACGGCATCGCCAAGGGCGCACTGGTGGACAGGGCCTCCGAGGTCATGAGCGACTTCGGCGCCTCCACGCACCTCATCAACGCCGGAGGTGACATCCGGGCCAGGACCGACTCGGACCACCGCTCGTGGCGGGTCGCTGTTCAGTCGCCCGACGGCGGCGAGTACCCTGCGGTCACGCGGCTTCGCAACGGCGCCGTCGCCAGTTCCGGCAGCTACGAATCGCTCCGGCCCGAGGCCGGCGGATTCGCCCACCTGCTGGACCCCAGAACCGGATATCCCTGCCGCACCGCGGCCGGGGTCACCGTCATCGCCCGCAACGCGGCCGAAGCCGACGCGCTCTCGACCGCGGTCTACGTCCTCGGCCCCAGAAACGGCCTGCAACTCGTCAGGTCACGCCCCGGAACCGAATGCCTCATCCTCGGCCCCGACGGGACCGAGCTGCGCAGTTCGGGATTCGACAGGGTTGCCATTTGATTCGGCCGGGCGTAGACGGACCCTTGAAATCATCAAAAAACAAACATTGGAGCTTCATCACATGAAACGTTACGCATCCGCGCTCTGCGCCCTCGTCCTTCTTCTCGGCCTCACCGCCTGCAACCAGCAGCAGAAGGCCGACAGCCTGAAGATCGGCGTGGTGGACGAAACCGTCGCCTTCCAGAGCAACTCCGCCACCTCCGAAGCCATGGCCTACCTGCAGAAGAAAGGCGAAGGACTTCAGGCCGATGCGCGCGAAGCCTACGAAGCCATGCAGGCTGACGAAAATCAGGAAACCACGGCCCGCTACAAGCAGGCCATGAGCAAGCTGCAGCAGAGCATGGGCAAGGAACAGCAGCGCATCTTCGGCAAGCTCAACGAGGCCTTTGTCAAGGAACTGGAAGCCTTCCGCAAGGAAAAGGGCCTCGACATCATCCTGCCCAAGCAGTCCGCCCTTTCCATGTCTCCGGAACTCGATGTGACCGAAGAAGTCACCGAGCGCATGAACAAGGTCCAGATCGACTTCGACGCCGTTGTTGAAGCCGACAAGGCCGAAAAGGGTTCCGAAGCCGAATCCAACTAGATCCGGCAGCCTGAACGACAAAGGCCCCCGCACCGGAAGGTGCGGGGGCCTTTTTTACATCGAAATCCCGAATCAGATGGAATCGCGGAAATCCTTCATCTCGCCTATTGCCGCGTCAAAGGAGGAGTCGAACTGCTCGAACTGCTCGCGCAGCTGCTCTTCACGCCCCTCCTTGGCCGCCATTTCCATGGACAGGGCCATGTCGGAAAGGCGCGACGCCCGGACCACGCCGGACATGCCCTTGAGGGAATGGGCGGCCTTGGCAGCGCCATCCAGGTCACCGTTCTCCACCGCCTGAGCCAGCGTGTCGCGCCGCTTAGGGCTGTCTTCCAGATAGGCGTCAAGCAGTTCCGCCGCCAGTTCGTTGTCGCCCCCGAGACTTCCGAGGAAAAAATCGGAATCGAAAAATGTCATGCTGTACTCCCTACATGATAGTCGACATAATCGTATCGTACATGCAATCTGCCATGCTCTTCAAGCTATGGGTATTATTTCCGCAATTGCCGCAAAAAGGAAAGATACTTTTCCGTTACCGACTCAAGGCCGTACTCCTGCTCCACCCTGAGTCGCGCGGCACTTCCAGCGTTTCGCAATGATTCCCGAGACATCCGAGACACATTCAGCAGCGCGCGCGCCAGCGCCTGCGGGTCCCGCGGCGGCACGACCGACCCGGTGTCCCCGATGATCGCGGCGGCGTCCCCCACATCCGTGGATACGCAGGGCACTCCGCACGCCATGGCCTCGCCCAGCACATTCGGGAAGGATTCGCCTACGGAAGAGAGGGCCAGCAGGTCCAGCCCCGCCATAAAGCCCGGCATGTCGTCCAGACGACCGAGCAGGTGCACCCTGTCACCCAGCCCCGCAGTCCGAATACGTTCCGCCAGATTCCGGTTGTCCTCGTCCACGCCCGTGCCGCAGAGCGCGAAGCGCAGGCGGGGGTTCTCCGCCATCGCCCGGCCCGCCGCGTCAAGAAAGGTCGCATGGTCCTTCATGGGATCATGGCGTCCGGCCAGCCCCACAAGGAAGTCATCTTCGGCAGCGCCGACGCGCTCGCGCAGAGCCCGTCGCGCCTCGGCGTCCGGGCGGAAGCGTTCGGTATCGAAACCATTGGGGACAACCTGCGTGCGGCGGGGTCTGTATCCGAGAGACTCGTGGAAGCGTATGGCCTCGTCCGAGTTGGCCATGACCGCGTCGGGAAAGCGGGAGAACGCGGCGCAGGCCCGGACCGTCAGGCCCGTGGTGCGCCTGTATTCTGCCAGATTCATGTAGGAGCAGCGCAGGTTCCAGACGAGGGCGCTGCGGGGAGCGAACCGCGTGGCGGCAAAGGCCAGCAGGTCCGCGTGGTAGAGCCACGACAGGACAATATGCGGCCGCCTCCTGCGCAGCAGGGCAATCAGGGACGCCAGCGCCCCGGGCGACGGCACGCCGCGACGCATCCCGAGACCCACGACTGGCACTCCGGTCTCGGCGATGCGCCTGCCAACGGTGCCGGGCTCCAGCAGCGACACGACCTCGACATCCGCACCCTTGGCGCGGAGGCCGCCGCACAGCTTGAGCAGCATGGTCTCGGCGCCGCCGGTGTTCAGCCCTGTGATGACGTTGAGTATGCGCATAGTTCCCCGACCTCCGAACGGAAGTCAGGAATCCGCTAGCATGTTTTCCGGGCGATTGCGAGTCAATGGCGGCAGGTATTGCCGGAAAGGACCCTCCAGCGCCTGCCGTCGTGCTCCGCCGCTATCTCCTGCAGGAGGCTCCCGCCGCAGTTGAGGCAATAGAACCGGTTCATGCCCTTGAACCATTCGGAGGTCTTGTACTGACCGGGATTGTGCGACCGGACCCAGACGTCCTCCTCGGGCGAGCGCGACTCGATGAGCGGATACACTCTGTCGCACGAGGTTCCCCCATGCCGCGGAGCGGTGACCAGCGTCGGCCTGTCCAGCTCCATGCGGGACTTGGTGGAGAGAAACGGCAGGCTGGAATCGGAGCAGAACAGCACGGAGCAGTCCCTGTCGCCGTAGCGAAAGACTCGGCTGAAGCGATCCTCGGCCAGTCCCCGGGCAAGCGAGATCAGGTCCTCGGGCCGGGACTGGCCCGGGACGCTGCGCGGCGTCACCTGCACACCGTTGAGGCACATCATGTGACTGTGGGGGATGAGGTAATCCACGCGCTCGCTCTCCAGCGAGAAGAACCGCAGCCGTGAAGGGCTGTCCCAGAGTAGCAGGGCACTCTGGGCGGCCAGCGACAGGGACTGGCAGAGCTCGCCGAGCGGACCCGTGGGCTGAAGTCTGGCCTCGGTCGCGGCAGCCACCGCGCAGAGGCGGTAGCCGTTCCCGCCGCGGATGTCTCTGGCCATGTCGAACACGCTCTCGCGGCTGCCGGAGATCAGTTTCCTGGCAACGGAAAAATAGGCGTCCGGGGCGCTGTGGCGCTCCATGCTGCCGCGAATGCCCTGCCACAGCGCCTCGAAATCTTCGGGTTCACCTTTCCCGGAGATGCGCAGCGCACAGTCCAGCGCCAGCCCGGCGAGCTTGCGGCCACCGGCAAGGAAGAGCTCTCTGACAGCGGTTTCGTCGGCTCCCTCCCCCTGCTTCGGAGCGGGAAGCTCGGTTGGGGCGGCATCTTCCGCCTCATGCCAGCCGCGCATGTCGCAGGGCAGCCCCACCGCCGTCCGGCAGACCTCCGCCAGCGACTGCGGCAGCCAGCATTCGGTTATCGAAAAGCCCTGCCCTATGAGCGACAGAACCCCATCGACATGGTCAGGGTCGAAATGCGTGATGATGGCCGCTCGCAGTTTCTTCACCCCGCGCGAGCGGAGCATCCCGGCCAGCTGTCTTTCGCTGCCGCTTCCTCCGTCGACAAGATATGCCCCCCGTCCGGTGGCAAGCAGAAAAGCGTCTCCCCGTTCCACAGGCAGCGCTCTGAATTGAAGCATTGCGTCCCTCCCGCACAAATATGTTCGCCACGCTAATACAAGCCATGCTATCGGTCAATCTATATAAGCTGACGGTATGTGTTATTTTTACATTATTGCCCAACCTCCCGAAATCACACAACCGCAGGACAGGGCGCATTCAGGCGCTGAAAGCGGTTTTTCGGTAATTTCAGCCGATTGAAAACGATTTGCGCATTGCAAAAAAACAACGCCCCGGATTTGACACGATTGCTTCGACTCCTTATATGCCTCCTCCCGGAACAAACACGGAGTGTGGATATGAGATTTTTTTCCATAATGATTGCAACACCTTTGCTTTGCACGGCTCTCGTGCTCATGGGCGGCGTGGTGGCTTGGCAGAACATGGAAATAGATTCCCTGCGCCACAAACTCGCCCTGACGAAGAGGACGGCCGAGGCGCGCAAACAGATGATAGAGGAAGCACGACTGCTCACCAAGGCGGTCTCTTCCCCCAACGTACTTACCGTCACCGTGACGGCGTACAACCCCGTTGAGGAACAGACCGACTCGGACCCGCTCATCGCGGCCAGCATGAGAAAGGTCCGCGAGGGAACCGTGGCGGTCTCCCGCGACCTCTTCGATCAGGGCTGGGTCTTCGGCAAGAAGATCCGCATCGAGGGAGTGGGCATTTTCGAGATCAACGACCTCATGAACAAGCGCTACTCCAAGCGCATCGACATTTTCATGTGGGATGAAAACCAGGCACGCAGCTTCGGCAAGCGCGACATCCGCGCTGCCCTGCTTGACATATAGGACCGACGCCTCCTCATGAAAAACGGGCGCGGCTTCACGAGAAGCCGCGCCCGTTTTCGATTCTGCAATTGTCCGCGGATCAGAGCGAGCGCAGCTCCCGCATCACTGAGGGGAGCACCACATCGATGACGCCGCCGAGCGCTTCATCAAGAAGGTCCTCGCGGGAGGCCACTCCCGGGAGCACCGGCTTCTCCACTTCCGCAAAGCCCTTCTCGGCATAGATGGTACGCCCGTCGCGCAGGAGCTCGAAGCGGACCTGAAGCACGGCCTTCCACGCCGTCTTGCCGGTGGGCTCCAGAGAGGCGCGCAGCACCTGCCCCTTCAGGACGGCATCCGCCGGGAAGGCGCCTTCCATTTCATGATAACGCACGTCGCAGTCGTCGTTGGACATCTCCGTGAACACGGCGCGCGCCACCCATTCGCCGAGGTCGCCCGCGGCGCGGATCGGCTGGTCTTTATCCGTCCTGCCGAGCACCTCGTCGGCCCGCGCGTCCTCAAACTTGATGAGGCTCACCACGCCCGGGCAGTCGCCCCGCACGGCCTGCACGGGAGTGTAATGAAGAGGCACGATGCCTCCGGAAGCACACCCGGCAACCATCAGCAGCATGATCCCGGTCAGTATCAGTCGTTTCATATGGTTTCCTCCGCCGGAGACCCTCCGGGCGCGCTCTTCGGCTCCGGCGGCTCCTGTTCAAGCTTTTCAAGTTGCTGTTCCAGACGGTCGAGCACGGAACGGGAAATATCAAGCAGCCTGTCGAGGCTTTCCCCGGCAAACCTGCGGGCCTTGCTGTCCAGCTCTTCCTTGGTCACCTCGTCGTCGGACACTTCGGGTCCGGCACCGTCGGGGGCGTTGCCCGCGTCACCGCCGCGCATGCGCGCGATGCCGCTTTCCACCGCTTCAAGCGTCTTCCGGGTCTGCTTCATGCCCTCTCGCAGCAGGCCGGTCTGTTTCTCCAGCCGCTCCACCCGGGACCGAAGCTCCCGGAGCTCTTCCCGGGAGTCGCCGCCGGAACTGCAGGCTGCCAGCAGAAAAACGGCGCACAAGGCACACATAATACCTTTCATGACTCCTCCTTCATTGATACGACAATTAGCACGCCACAGCAGGGATTGCCAACAATCACGCACTTGCAATTCCCTCAAGAGGCTGTACAATTTGATATCAATGGAGGTTTCATGAAAAGAATAATTCCGGCGCTGGCCGCGTTGCTGCTTCTCGCGCTTCCGGCCTTTGCGCAGCAATACGCATCCGGTCCCCCGCCTGCCGATTTTCGCGGCATGGAATGGGGCACGCACATCGATCAGCTCCCGGAGCTGGCCCCGGTTCAGGAGCCGGGCTTCGAGGACACCTATTTTCGTCGCGACGAACCCTTGAAGATGGACGGGGCGGAGCTGGTCTCCGTGGCCTATTACTTCAAGGACGACCGGCTCTACCGCGTGGGAGTGGCCTACGAAGGCGGGACCAACCACTTTTTCCTCAAGGACTCGCTCATAAAGCGCTACGGGAACGGCAGACAGGTCGGAGCCCGACAGGGCTGGGTGTGGCCGCATTTTTCCGTGGAGATCGGGTATGACTCCGCGAGCGATCGCGGCGCGATTTTCTACACCTGGGAAGGCGATCCCGCAAAGGCGCCGGGAGCAAAGAAGTGAACGACAAACCTCGGAACCGGCACGAACAGGGACGCACCGCCCTGCTCTTCGGCGCGACGCTGGCGGGCCTCGCTCTCGTGCTGCTGCTCGATTTCGGGGTCATCTATTCCATGACCGTCGAGCCGGACAAGGCCGCCGGGCTGATGAAGTTCGCCTACCTGCTCACCGTGGCGGGAGTGCTGCTGCTCGGGTTTCAGGGCGTTCTCGTCTTCAGGGGCATCATGGCCCGCATGGGCGAAGACCGGCGCAGGGCCGAAGAGCTCACGGAACGCATCGGCAAGCTCACCGTCATCGACGCCCAGACCAAGGCGTTCAACCGCCGCAAGTTCGACGCGGTTATCGTGCGCGAACTCGAGAACACCCGGCGCTACGGCAGCCTGTTGGCGGGCATTTTCTTCGACATCGACAATTTCAGGGAAGTCAACGAGCATTTCGGATACGGTGAAGGCGACAAGCTGCTGTTCGCCATAGCCCGGTACGTGCACGGACGCATCCGCGATACAGACTACCTCTTCCGGTGGCGGGGCGGCAAGTTTCTCATCCTCATCCCTCACATAGAGCTGGACAAGGCGGGAATCGTAGCCGAAAAGCTCCGCAGGAACATCGAGGCCCAACCCTTCGCCTCCGGCATTCACACCACCGTCAGTCTCTCCGTGACGCAGGCCCGGACCGACGACACCCCCGAGACCTTCATGCAGCGCCTGCAGTCCGCGCTCACCGCGGCCAAGACCAAGGGACGGAACAGGACCGAGATGGCGCGACCGCTCTGATGACAACCTTCAACCGGCCATGAAGGCGGGAGACGATGCGCAAGACCCTCAAGGAATTTCTGCTGCTGTACGCACCGCTGGCGCTCTGCATCATCGTTGCCGCGGTCTGGTTCTCCCAGACAAGGCGCAGCGACTATGTCGAGCGGGTGGCCACGCAACAGCGCAGCAAGGTCCTGCGGCAGAAGCTGCTCTTCGACCGTTCCATCGAGCAGCACAGCGGCGACGCGGTCTTTCTCGCCCGTTTCATCGCCGAAAACCATCGCGAACTCCCCGAGAAGGACTTTCTCAACACCCTGCTCGCCGACTTCAGCCTGAGCCGGTCGAACTATGTCAGCCTGCTCGTCCTCGACCGGTTCGGCCGCGAATACGCCCGAACCGACGTCACGCCGGCCGGTCCCGTGACGGTTCCCGAAAAGCAGCTGCAGGACAGGAGCGGCTCGGTCTTCTTCCGCAGAGGCATCAGCGCGCCCATGGGGTCCGTCTACATTTCCGAACTGGACCTGAACGTCAAAATGGGACGAATCGACCGGGAGCGACACCCCATGCTCCGCTTCGCGACCCCCGTCCGCAATGATTTTGGTGTGTTCGGGGCCGTCATCCTCAGCCTTGACGGAGACCGGCTGCTGACCCCCCTGACCTCCGCCAGCAGGCAGTCGGGCGTTTGGCTTCTGGACAGCGACGGATACTGGCTCGTCGGCCCTACCCCGTCCCGGGAGTGGGGCCTCGCCGGAAAGGACGGCTCGCTCGAGCGCTTCAAGAGCGACTTTCCGCAGGCGTGGCCGAAGATCATGCAGGCCCGCTTCGGCCAGTTCCGAAACGACAAGGGGATGTTCACCTTCAACCGGCTGGCCAGCCCCACGGACACCCTCGTGCGTCCGGGGAAGCCCATGATCTCCCCGAAAGGGCATGGTCTGCGCATCGTTTCGTTTCTCCCCGAAGACAAGCTCGTGCCCGAGTGGTACCGCCTCTTTCTCGGGATGTCCCTACTGTTGCTGGCCTTTCTGGGACTCGCCCTGTGGCGGCTGGCCTCCCTGCGCGTGCAGCGGCTGGAGACTGAGCAGTCGTTGCGAGACAACGAAAGACGCCTGAAAGCGATCACAACGGCGGCGCATGACGCCATCGCCGTTCTCGACCCGGACGGGCGCATCGTCTTTCTGAACCCTGCTGCAGCGGATATCTTCGGGTACTCCAGAGAGGAAATGCTCGGCAGCCTCATGTCTTCCCTGCTCGTCTCGGACAGCCCCGACGACTCCTTCGACGCACTGCTTCATCCCGCCCCCGGCACCGCCGGCGAAGACATGCAAAGCCGCACTGCGGAAGTCGTCCTGAAGACTTCCGCCGGGGCGCCCCTGCTCGTGGAGACCACCACCTCCTTCATCGAACTGGACGAGGCGCCGCACACCGTTGTGACCATGCGCGACGTCACCCAGCGGCGAGCTGCCGAAAAACGCCTGCGCGAAAGCGAGGACGCGGCACGGGCCCTGCTCAACGCCACGCCGGACACGGCTGTCCTGCTCGAATCCGACGGGACCATCGTCTCCATCAACGAGATCGGCGCCAAGGGGCTGGGCAGTACGCCGGCAAGGCTGGTCGGCAGGAACATCTTCGACCTCTTTCCGGCCGAGGTCGCCAGAAGACGCCGGGTCCACTTCCAACAGACTCTCGCGGAGGGTGTTCCCCGCGAATTTCATGACGAACGGGAAGGACGCCGCTTTCACAGCGTCATCTATCCTTTCTCGGACAAGGACAAGGACCGCGCGGCTCTCTTCGCGCGGGACGTCACGGAGCAGACGCAGCAACGAAAGCGGGCGGACACCCTTTCCGCCGCAGTGGAGCAAAGCTCGGCGGGTGTGTTCATCATCGACAGGGACGGGGTCATCCTGTTCGTCAACCGGCGGTTTACCGAGATGACCGGCTACGAAGAGAGCGAGACCGTCGGGTCCAGACCCGATATCCTTGACGGGCCGCGCGGAGCCGGATTCTTCGATGATGTCTGGCCCGTCCTGAATCAGGGCCGCGAATGGCGGGGCGAGGTCCGCCAGCGCAACCGCTCCGGCGAGGACACGTGGGTCCTCCTTTCCGTATCCCCGGTCCTCGGCCCGGATGGAGAGATATCCCAGTTCGTGGGGGTGGAAGAGGACATCACCGCATCCAAAAAGACCGAAGCCGCACTGCGCGCCTCGGAGCAGCGATTCCGGGACGTGTCCGAGGCGGTGGGCGAGTTCATCTGGGAGCTGGACCGCAAGGGCCGCTTCACCTTCGTGACCAGCGACGTGGAGACCGCCACCGGCTACGCGCAGGACGAGCTCATCGGCAAGTCGCCCTTTTCCTTCATACCCGACGAGGACTCGGAAGAGCTCAAGCGTTACTTCCGGGACGTCTGGAACACGCAGCAGCGCTTTTCCGAGATCGAGCACCGGTTCGTCACCAAGGACGGCCGACCTATCTGGATGAAGGTCAGCGGCATCCCCTACTGGGACGAGGCGGGCAACTTCAAGGGCGTGCGCGGCGCATCCATGGACATCACGGACCGCAGGAAGTTCCACGAGGCGCTCAGGGCGAGCGAGGAAAAGCTGCGCGCCCTTGCCGAGGCAGCATACGAAGCCATCATCATGATCGACTCCAACGGCACGGTCATCTTCTGGAACGACGCGGCCGTCAGAGTCTTCGGCTACACCGAGGACGAAGCCATGGGGCGCGATATCCACGAGCTGGTCACCCCACCGGAGCAGCGAGAACAGGCGCAGCTCGGCATGTACCAGTTCGCGTTCACCGGCGAAGGCAAGGTGGTGGGCGCCAGCAGCGAGGTGGAGGCCATGCGCAAGGACGGAAGCCGCTTCCCGGGCGAGCGCTCCGTCTCTTCGTTCCATCTCGGCGACAAGTGGTATGCGGTATCCATGGTGCGGGACATTTCCGAGCGCAAGGCCGCCGAAATGAAGCTGCAGGAGCTGGCCACCACGGACGCCCTCACCGGTCTGCACAACCGGCGGCACTTCATGGAACTCGCCGAGAAGGAGTTCGCCAAGGCCAGCCGATACGGCCGGCCGCTTTCGCTTTTCATGCTGGATCTGGATCATTTCAAGAACGTCAACGACAGCTACGGGCACGACATAGGCGACCTCGTACTGGAGGCAATGGCCCGGGTGCTCGACACCAGACTCCGCGAAACCGACATCCCCGGACGCATCGGCGGAGAGGAGTTCGCGGTGGTGCTTCCCGAGACCGAGCGGGACGAGGCCGTGGATACCGCCGAGCGGCTGCGCCGGGAAATCCAGCAGACCGCCATCGAGACCCCGGCAGGCTTCCTGAAGCTCACCGTCAGCGTGGGCGTGAGTTCCATCGCCCCGGACACTTCGGAGCTGAAGACCATGCTCCGCCGAGCCGACAAGGGCCTCTACAAGGCCAAGGGGTCGGGCCGAAACCGCGTTTGCCACTTCGAGGAAGGGTAATCATAATGCTTTCGCGCCAGCGGACAATCATCTAGGGTGGACACCCTTACCCCCAGCAACGGTTCACAATGAAATCAGTCAGGAAACACATACGGCGCAGACCCTTTCTGGGAGTAGTCCTTCCGGCGCTGGCCGCCGTTGCCCTGCTTTCCGTGGCCATCTGGGCCTACCTGCTCCCAAGCATGAAGGAAGCCGTCCTCGAAAGACGCATGGAAACCATCCGCGAGCTTTCGCATACCGTCACGCATCAGCTTGAGCTGTTTCACCGGCGCGCGCTGGAGGGCGAGCTGACGCGGACCGAAGCCCGCCGGAGAGCCGCGGACTACGTTCGCAACCTGCGATACGGCATCAACGACAAGCACTATTTCTGGATCAACGACACCACCCCCCGCATGGTCGTCCATCCCTACCGGATGAACCTCGAAGGAGAGGAGCTGTCCGATTACACCGACGCCAACGGCGTGGCCCTGTTTCGCGAGGCGGTGAAAACCGCGCGACGGGGCGGGGGCTTCATCACTTACAGCTGGCAATGGAATGACCGGCCGGAGGTGCGCTCTCCCAAGATTTCCTACGTGGAGCTCTTCGAGCCGTGGGGCTGGGTCGTCGGCACCGGCGTCTATCAGGCCGACCTGCAGGAGGAGTTCGCCGTCATCCGCAACAGGGTGACGCTGTTCATGCTTTTCGTGCTGGCCATCACGGCGGGCCTCACGGGCTACGTTGCGTTTCGCATCCGCAGGGCCGACCAGAACACGGAAAAGGCCGTGCGCCAGCGCGAACGCCTCATCGCCGCCCTCAAGCAGGGCGAGGAGCGTTACCGCACCATCGCGGACTTCGCGTACGACTGGGAGCTCTGGATCGGTCCGTCCGGAGAGGTCAAATACTGTTCCCCCTCGTGCGAGCGAATCACCGGCCTGCCGCCCGAGGACTTTTTCGAAAGGCCCAAGCTGATCCGAAACATCATCATCCCCGAAGACCGCGACGACTGGGACGTCTATCTCAGCTCCTTCAAGGAGCGTGACGACTCTTTTCTGGATTTCCGCATCGACCACCCGCAGCATGGCAGGCGCTGGCTTTCGGTCGTGGGCAGGAAGGTCTTCGGCATCGGCCTGAAGCCGCTGGGCGTCCGCTTCAGCTTCCGCGACGTGACCGAGCGCAAGCAGATGGAAGAGCAGCTCCGGCATCAGGCCCTGCACGACCCTCTCACCGGCCTCGCCAACCGCAACCTGTGCATAGATCGCGTGCATCAGGCCATGGAGCGCTCCAAGCGCCGCGAGCACTATTTCTTCGCCGTGGTCTTTCTCGACCTTGACCGCTTCAAGCTCATCAACGACTCCATGGGCCACCACTACGGCGACGCCGTACTGCAGGAGACCGCGCGTCGTCTGCTCAAGGGGGTCCGCAGCCTCGACACCGTGGCCCGCTTCGGCGGCGACGAATTCGTGCTGCTGCTCGACGAGCTGCAGAATCCGGGCGAGGCCATCCGCATCATCAAGCGCATCCGGAAGGAACTGGCGAAACGCTTCGAACTCGACGGCCACAGCGTCACGACCACCGGCAGCTTCGGCATCGTGCTCAGTCCCACGGACTACGACAAGCCCGAAGACCTGCTTCAGAACGCCAACATCGCCATGCACCGCGCCAAGGAGGCGGGGCGCAACCACTTCAAGGTCTTCACCTCCCGTATGCTTGAGACCGCCGTGGAGCAGCTCACGCTGGAGAACGACATGCGGCGCGGTCTGGAAGAAGGCGAGTTCCATGTGGAATACCAGCCCATCCTGCTGACGCAGGAGAGGATGGTCATCGGCTTCGAGGCGCTTGCCCGGTGGGCACACCCGGAGCGCGGGCTCATCTCTCCCGCGGAATTCATTCCCGTGGCCGAGGAGACCGGACTCATCAACGAACTCGGCCGCTTCGTGCTGGAGCGCGCGCTGGAGACACTGGCCCAGATGCGGGCCTCCTCCCCGGCCGCCATGCCCCTGTTCATGGCCGTGAACATTTCCGCCAAGCAGTTCTGCCAGCTCGATTTCTACGAGACCGTGACCTCAGCGATCCATTCTTCCGGCGTGCCCGGCAACAGGCTCAAGCTGGAACTCACGGAATCCGCCATCATGAACAACCCCGAGCACGCCCTGCGCATCCTGCACAAGCTCAAGCGCGCCGGGGTGCGGCTTGCCATCGACGACTTCGGCACCGGCTACTCCTCCCTGACACAGCTGCAGCACCTGCCGGTGGACACTCTCAAGATCGACCGCAGCTTCGTCATGCACATGGGCGAGGACCAGGAGAGCCGGGAGATCGTCAAGGCGGTCATCGCCCTCGCGCACAGCCTCTCGCTGGACGTGGTGGCCGAAGGCGTCGAGGAATCTCACCAGCACGTCAAACTGGAGGACCTGCGATGCGAAAGCGTACAGGGTTTCTTCTTTCACCGCCCGCTCTCGGAAAAGGATGCCCGCGGCCTTGTCGAGACGCAGGCTCCGCTTCCGGCCTCCTACATCGGACGCATCGGCGGCACCGGCTCCGGCCGCGACGTCTGATCCCGTTTCTTTTTCTCCTCGTCGCCGCGCTTGTCCCGGCTGTTTCCGCTCAGAGCGACTCGCTGCTGCGCGTCATCGACGGCGACTCGCTCGTGGTGGATGTGGACGGACGCAAGACCGAGATCCGGCTCATCGGCGTGGATGCCCCCGAGCATGGACAGGAGTGGGGTGACGCGGCGCGGGACTTCGTCATCGACTTTATCGGCGACCGCCCCCTCGAAGTGCGCTTCGGCCGGGATCGGACCGACCGCTACGGGCGGACGCTGGCATACGTGTACACGCCGGACGCCATGCTCAATCTGGAGCTTGTGCGGCAGGGCTTCGCCCTTGCCTATCCCGTGCCTCCGAACGTCACGCATGCGGACCTGTTCGAACACGCCCAGAAGGCGGCACGGAAAAACGGCAGGGGGTTCTGGAAACAGGGAGGGTTGCGGCTCACGCCGCGCGAGTACCGGAAGCGGCACTGAGCCCGCTCCCCGGTCATGACGCAAGCGGGGCCGGCTAATCCATGTCCACGAAGTAGCTGATGCGCGTGCGGGGACTCAGGTATTCGAAAATCTCCTGAGGCAGGTGGGCCAGGCGGATGCTCTTCTCCACCTTCAGGTCCGGCTCGTCCGCGAGCTCCACGATGAGCGCCTCCTTGCGCGGCACCTCGGAATCATAGAGCACCACGCTCGGCCGCAGCTGGTTGGAGGGGTTCACGGACATGACCATGCCGATGGCTCCGTTGGTCAGCTGCACCACGGTGCCCGGCGGATACACGCCCAGACTGCGGATGAACAGGGCCAGAAATTCGGGATCGAAAAGGTTCTTCTGCTGCCCGAACATGTATGAGAGCGCGAGGTACGGAGTAAGCGACTCGTCGGGGTCCGGCTGGTTGCAGAGCTTGTCGTAGGCGTCTGCGATGCCAACGACGCGCGCCAGACGGTCGATGTCGCCCCCCGGCAGCCCGTCGGGATATCCGGAACCGTCCATGCGCTCGTGGTGCTGCTCCACCACGGCGATGGCGTTTGCCGGAAATTCTGGAATCTTGGAGAGAATCTCCGCGCCGAAGGCCGGGTGGCTCTCCATGAGCTGCTGCTCGGAACGGGTGAGCTTGCCGCGCTTCTTGAGCAGCTTCTTTTCAATGCGGGTCTTGCCGATGTCGTGGAACAGCGCGCCGATGCCCAGCGTCTGCATTCTGGCCGAGTCCAGCCCGGCGCCGCGCCCGACCATCATGGACAGTATGGCCACGTTGAGCGCGTGGGAATACATTCGCTCGGCCGGCTCCATGACGTTCATCAGGTGCAGCGTGGACTCCTTGTCCGTGAGAAAGTGCTCGGTGAGCCGCCCAACAAAGGCGATGCCCTCGCTGACCGACTGCGAGTTCCCGCGGACGATGCCCTTCATGATGTTGGAAAAATCCTGAATGGAGCTGTTGAACCGCTCCTCGCATTCGGCGATGCGGCGCTTCTTGTCCTGAAGGCGCTTCGTGCGCTCGCGCTTGAGCTCCCAGAGGCGGTCCACGGCCTGTTCGGCTTCGGCATCCTGCTCCTTCACCGCTTCGGGCTGCGGGGCCTGGGACGGGGAAAGCGGCAGTACGTCGCTTTTTTCCGGAACACAGATTATTTCCGTCACGCCGAGACGGCGCAGCACCGCGATCTGCTCTTCATCCTTCACCTTGAAATTGTTGAAAAGGAATGGGTGGGAGAACCAGTTGGACTTCTCCAACCTGATGAAGACTCCCGGACGGAGCTGGTCGACGGAAATTCTATATTCCGGAATATTTACATTAGCCATTTTTTCAACATAGCCCAGCGCTCGGCAAATATCAAGAAAAGCGGAGCACTAGACCCGCCCCCGGCACGGTTTACACATGCTGTGGAGAAGACACGCCCGCCACCCGTTCAAAGCCGCTGTCAATACGCTTCTTTATCCCTCAAAGGCCCGCGAGCGCCCGCTGCGCGCCGGTATGGAAAACCGGGTGTATACTCCGTCCCATCCGACGAAACCTGCCCGTGCGGAAGCCGGAGAGCGGGAACACCGGCAGGACTGGAGACGATCCACATGGCCAGAAGTGTCATCGAAATCTGCAACAACGCCCTGCTCGATCTGGGCGAGGCCCCCATCATGTCGCTGGACGACGGCAGCAAGGGCGCGGAGCTCTGCTCCCGCCGCTGGCCCGCCGTGCGCGACGCCGTGCTCCGGGCGCATCCGTGGAACTGCGCCATGGCGCAGGCCGAGCTCGCCGCCGGGGCCGACGCCCCCCTCTGGCGCTGGGACTACCTCTACTCGCTGCCATCGGACGTTGTCAGGGTGGTGCGTGTGGTGGCCGCCGACGGCACGGACGTGAGCGAGTGGGAAATTCAGGGCTCGCTCATCCTGTGCAACGAACAGGCCCCTCTGTTCATCTCCTACGTCAAGCGCGAGACCGACCCGGCCAATTTCGACCCCCTGCTCACCGAGGTCATGTCCGCACGGCTGGCGGCGATGCTCGCCTACCCGATCTCCGCTTCCACGAGCCTCGCGGACTCCTGCTGGCAAAACTACCGCGACAAGCTCTCGGAGGCGCGCGGCGTGGACGCCCGCGAAGGAGTCCCGGAATCGGGCATGCCCATGAACTGGCTCGGCGCCAAGATAGGGTAACGAAAAGCGCCCTTCGCGTGCCTGACGACAGCGGCGAAGGGCGCTTGACCTTAAAAACGTTCCTGCTCGCCGAGGCTAGCGCCCCGGCCCATAATGGGGCGGCGGTGGCTCCGGCCCCGGCTCCTGATCGTCCTGCGAGTCAGTGTTGCGTTTTACCTTTTCGCCGAGCAGCATGAGCTTCCGCTCCAGCTCGTCGATCTGTCGCTGCTGGTCGGCCACCACGCCGTCCAGCTCTTCTATGGTCCTGTCCTGCATGGCCACGAGGGCCTCGAGTCGTTCCAGTCTGTCTTCCATGACGGAACGATATCACAGGGTCCGCGCCTTTGAAACAGGCATCGGACCGCTCGCCCGGGTCAACGCTTCTGCTCCCGTTCCCCGAAACAGGGGATGCAGTACGGCTCGCCTCCGAGCATCCTCACCCGAGACTCCATGACAGGCTCCCCGCACCCCGCGCAGCCCAGACTGTCCATGATCATGGGGCCGCGCGGCATGGGACGTTGCGGCGAAGACGTTTCGAACAGCTCCTCCAGCGGCAGCTCCATCATGCGTCGCTGCTGGGCAACACGCAGCCCCGCAAGCCGGGCCCGGCCCGCCGCATCCAGCCCTTCGGAAACATCCAGCCGCATCAGCTCGCGCGCCTGCTCATGCTCCGCCCCGAGCGCCCCCGGTTTCAGACGGATGCGTTCCCCGGCGCCGTCCTTGCGGCTGTAAAACGTGAACGCGGTCTTCCCCCAGTCCCGATGGATCAGGTTCCCCTTCCCGAAAGTGCAGCCGGTGAGGAATTGAATGGCGTCCACGCCACACATGTCGGTTTCGCACACTGCACAGATCGGCTCCGTGTCGTTGTGGCCGAATCGTTCGAGGCAGTATTCCGCAGCCCTGATGCCTATGGACAGGCCAGGGCAGACATGCCCGTGAAAATCGATACAGGCATCAACCCTTTCCTGAGGTATGATACAACTCATGGAGCCCTCCGTTTCTATTGTTCGATCGTGTGATCATGAGCAGGCCGCTGCCGCCCGTGAAGCGTGGCAGCGGTCTCGTCGCGGGGCACCACCACCGGCAATCCGCCCACCTCGCCCAGCGTAACGGGAAGCCCGTAGACGTCCTCTATCATTTCGGCCGTTACCTCGGCACGTTTCGCGGCGGCGTGGATACCGCCGTCCCTGAGAAAGATGAAACGGTCCGCGAAACGAAGCGCCTGATTCACGTCGTGCATGGTCACCACTGCGGCCATGGCGTGTTCGCGCACCACGTGCCTGATCGTGTCGAGAATGTCTGCGCGGTTTCGCATGTCGAGGGCGCTGGTGGGCTCGTCGAGCAGAAGGATGCGAGGCTCCTGAACCAGTGCCCGCGCGATGGAGACCTTTTGCAGCTCGCCCCCGCTCATCTCGTGGAGGTTGCGCATCGCCAGATGCTCCAGACCGAGATGACGCACGGCGGCCTCGGTGATGCGCAGGTCACTCTCCGTAGCCCGCCAGCGCATGTGGGGCCTGCGTCCGAGCAGCACGGCGTCGAAGGCGGTCATGTTGCCCGCTTCGCTTTTCTGGGCCACATAACCCACCCGGCGCGCCACCTGATCCGGCCGCAGACGCAGAACGTCCGAGCCATCCACCATGACCGCTCCCGACGAGGGCCTGTGGATGGCGTTGACGCATTTGAGCAGAGTGGTCTTCCCCGCGCCGTTGGGTCCCATGACGGCCAGAATCTCTCCGGGGTCCACGTGAAACTCCACGCCCTCCAGCACGGGGCGCGCGCGATATCTGAACGACACGGACGAGACGGTCAGGATCATGCCCGCTTCCCCCTTGTGACGAGCCACAGAAACATGGGCGCGCCGATGAATGCGGTAAGCACGGACACCGGCAGGGCGTGCGGCGAGAGCACCAGCCGCGCCGCGGTGTCGGCCAGCAGCAGGAGCAGAGCCCCGGCAAGGGCCGAGCCGGGCAGCAGGAAGCGATGGTCGTCGCCGGTGAAGCGCCGCACCATGTGCGGACAGACAAGCCCCACAAACCCGATGACGCCGAGAAACGCCGTGACCACGGACGTGATCAGAGAGGCCGCGAGCATCCCGGTCAGCCTGACCCGCTCCACGCGTACCCCCAACCCCCGCGCGGTCTCGTCGCCCGCGTCCATGGCGTTGTAGTTCCAGCGGTTGAGCACGAAAAAACCGATCGCGGGCAACGTCACGCCAGCCATGACGGCCAGCTCGCCCCAGTCCGCGCGGGCCGCGTCGCCGAACGTCCAGAAGACCATGGCCGCAAGCTGCACGTCATCCGCGAAGTATTGCAGGAACATGGTTCCGGCCGTGAACAGGGACCCCAGCGCCACTCCGGTGAGAATCATGGACTCGGGCGTGGCCCCGCGCATTCGCGAAACGCCAAGGACCGTCAGGGTCGCCACCATGGACATGACGAAGGCCATGAGCGTGGTGGCGTAAGGGCTGCTGATGACCACCGCGTCGGCTCCGGTGGACTGCATGCTGCCGCCCCCGAGAGTCATGACCGAGACCGCCGCCCCGAACGCCGCCGCGTGCGTCACGCCGAGCGTGAAGGGAGAGCCCAAGGGGTTGCGCAGCACCGACTGCATGACCGTCCCGGACGAGGACAGCGCGGCCCCGGCCAGTATGGCGGCCAGCGCCTGCGGCATCCGGATGGACCAGACCACGGTCTCCAGCCTCGCCTCCACCGCCTGCCCGGTCAGGGCCCGGAGGACTTTGGCAAGCGGCATGTCTGCCGCCCCCGTGGACAGCGCGTAGACCAGTACCGCGAGCAGCAGCGCCCCTGTCCCGAGAACCATCAGCCCCTTTCGCGAGGTGTGCCTGCGGTATTCCGCAGGAATCTTGCCGTCGGCGAAGTGCATCTCATCGCTCCAGTATCTCGGCATTCTCCCCGACACGGATCGAGGATGCGTCAAGGCGCGTGAAGGCCAGCCCGCCGAAAGCCGCATTCAGCTCGTCGAAGACGGGGCTGCCCACGAGAAACTCGTAGATCGCGTCGGCCTTTCCTGCCGGGTCGATGTCCGAGAATCGCTCCGGGTACAGCACGCTCCCGATGAAGTAGGCGTCCGCCAGCGTGTTGCCGTGGTTGGAGGTATACCAGTTGTACGGCAGGACACCGTAAACCCGTCCATCACGGCACGCATCGAGGTGCTCGTATGCCGGGTCGGTGGCCAGCTCGTACAGGGAGTTTGCTTCGCTGCCGGCGCGGATGGTGGAAAGGTCCACGAAAATGTAGTCGGGATTCCAGACTACGATCCGCTCCTTGGTCGCGTCCGCGTGGCGAGCAGGGGCGCCGCTCTCCGGCGCGGCAACGTTGGCGGCGTTCAGGAAAAGAAACGGAGGATATCCCGGCTCCGTGGAGCGGAACCCGTGCGGCCCCTTGAAGGCGATGCCGCCGACGTAGCAGGAGGGATTGCGCTCGGCTCCGGCGGCCCGCCTCGTGAGGTCGTCGACGGTATCACGCAGGAACGTGACCACTTCCTCGGCCCGCGTTTCGACGCCAAGCACCCCGCCCATCAGCCTGAGGCTGTCATAGACGGCGTCTCGACGCAGCCCCAGATCTCCGTAATCCAAACAGACCACGGGAATGCCGGTCTTGGCCTGCAGCTCGTCGGGGTCGTACCCGGAGCGCGCGTAGGTCTTGAAAATGACCTGCGGCTGCGGCTCCAGCAGGGCGATGCGTTCGGGGTTGTCGCGTCCCCGGAACTCGCCGAACAGCTTCATGTCTCGGAACTGCGGGTTGGCCAGCGCGTAAGGTCTGGCGTCGATGCGGCTGTGCCTCGTCTCCACGGAATCCACAGCAACGGCGCGATCCTGTTCCCGGAGATACGTCAGGTAGCGAAGGCAGCCCGGTCCGGAACAGATGACACGCTCAGGCGAGCGCGGCACCGTGACGGTACGACCCAGCGAGTCCGTGACCGTCATCGTCACCGCCTCCGGATCGCCGCCTGCGGACACCTTCTCCGGCGCATCCGAACACCCCGCGATGAAAAGCGATACCATCACCACCAGAACCGACCCCGCCACTGCGGAACGCACTCCCGTCATAATTCCTCCGCCCTGAGTATGAATAACAATATGCAATTACTGCTTAATCCAAGTATATCTATTGCAAAATCGTGTCAACAATCACGCACGGAAAACACAGGAAGACGTTTGCCGAAATAACACGGACAAGGGGAGGGAGCGCGAAGACGCGCTTGAGCAGGCAACGCGACGGGCGGGCGAGGATTCAGCGGGCGAAGCGGTTGGTCATGTAAACTCCGGCGATGACCATGGCGCCCCCGCCGAGGACGGCCAGCCCAACGGTCTCTCCGAGCAGGAGCTGGGCGAAGATGATGGCGAACACCGGCACGAGGTTGATGAAGATCGCCGCGCGGGACGGCCCGATGGCCCGGATGCCGCGGTAATACCACGCATAGCTGACCCCTGTGGCGATGACGCCCAGATACAGGATGTTCAGCCAGTCGCCGACGGAGGAACGCAGCACGTCCTCCACCAGCCCGGCGTTGAGGGCCGGGCCCAGCAGGAACAGCGCGCCCAGAACGCAGGACCATGTCACGGCCCGGGCCGGGTCGAGGTGCCGCATGGCGACACGCCCGCCGATGGAGTAGCCGGTCCACGCCGCCACGCAGCCGAGGATAAGGAGATCGCCGGTGGCCACGCCGTGGTTCAGGAGCGAGAGCGGGTCGCCTTCGGAAAGCACCATGGAGACACCGAACAGGGAGAGCAGCGTCCCCATGACGCGCAGCGGACCGAACCGCTCCTTGAAGACAACGGCGGAGACCGACGCCACGCAAACCGGGATGCAGGCCACTATGAGCGCCGCCCGCCCGGCCGGGATGGTCTCCAGCCCCGTGAAGAAAAACCAGCTGTACATGAACACGCCTGTCAGCCCCAGAAAGGCCGTGTGCGGCACGAACTTCAACGGCAGGCGCGGCAGCCTGCCCTCCTGCCGCCACGCGCTGATCACCAGAAAGACCGCCGCGGAGAAGAAGCGCAGAAACGAGGCCGAGAGCGGCCCCATGGTCCCGGCGAGCATCTTGCCGGAAATCCATGTCCCGCCCCAGAGGGCCATGGTACCCACCAGCATAAGGTAGATGAAGAGATTGGACTCGCGGCTCACGGCAGCAGCCCCACGGCGCGACACGGCGCTCCGTCGCGCCCTTCGAGGTTCAGCGGCAGGCAGGTGAAGATGAATCCCGTGAGCGGCAGTCGCGAAAGATTGCAGAGATTCTCCACCAGAATCATGCCCGCGCCGAAGAGAATCCGGTGCGCGTCGGTCACGCTCATGGGGTCCGGGGAAGGGAAGTCCATCCCCACGCCGAGCAGTCCCGAATCCGCAAGGACTTTGGCTCCCTCCGGGGTCAGATACGGGTGCTCGTAGAAATACTCGTCGGAGCCCCAACGGGCATCCCAGCCACTTCGCAGAAGAATATGGTCCACCCCCTGCGGCAGGTCCTTGAGCTGCTTCGGCCCGATGGCCTTTTCGGATTCAGACACGTCGAGCACGGCGGCGGGGCCGGTGAACACGTCCGGGGAGAGCCCGTCCAGAGCGGGGGCGCCTTCGAGCATGTGCGCCGGGGCGTCCACATGCGTTCCGGCGTGAGTCGGAATGCCCAGCCACCAGGAGTCGGGCGGCAGGTCCACCTGCGGGTCGCCGGGATAGACCGGCATGCCGTTTCGTATGGGCCGGGAAAGATCGATTGTGCGCATGATCCGGGCAGACTAGGCCCGAGGCGCAGGGGTGTCAACGCTCAACGCGTGAACAGCAGGCTGTTTGGGCGGCTGGTGATGGCCATGTCGTCGCGCAGCTCCCGCCGGGCCAGCTCGCGAAGACCGTCAAGGCTGTCGGCTCCGGTCAGGCGGGGCAGCAGCTTCAGGCCGAAGGCGAAGTTGGCGGCGAGGTACACCGCGTATTTCTTGTAGAACTTCACGGCCCGTTGCGCATCGTAGTGCTCCTCCAGCGCGTCGAGCAACGCCAGCGCGGTCCTGCGATAGATGTCAGCGCCGTGACGAACCCCGTCGATCCACTGGGAAAAGAGCCACGGCCGCGCCACCGCCATCCGGCCGAGCGAGAGCCCGTCGCAGCCGGTGCTGTCCAGCATGTGCGTCGCGTCTTCGGGCGTGCAGACGTTCCCGTTGCCGAACACCGGGACGGAGACCGCCTCCTTCACCTGCCGGATGTGATCCAGCACCGGGGGCCGCGTCCTGCGGTCTGGCGAGACGCGCGGGTGAAAGACCAGACAGTCCGCGCCGGCCTGCTCGAAGCGGTTCGCCAGTTCCACCGCGCCTGCCGGGTCCGGGGTCCAGCCGGTGCGGAACTTCACGAACACCGGAATGTCCACGGCTCCGCGGATGGCTCTGACCACGGCCTCGGCCCGCTCCGGCTCCCTGAGCAGCGCGGCCCCGGCGCCGCGTTTGACGATGGCGGCCACGGAGCAGCCCATGTTCACGTCCACGCCGAAGAAGCCTTCGCGCTCGACCCTCTCGGCGGCAGCCGCCATCTCCGCAGGCTCGCCGCCCATGATCTGGCAGACCAGATGCGAGAGTTCCTCTTCGCGCCAGCGGAACACGGCCGAGACCTTCGGGTTCTCCGTGGGCAGCGCTTTGGCCGAGGTCATTTCCGAGAACAGCAGGCCGCAGCCGCCGAAGTCGTCCAGCACATGGCGAAAGGCCACATGCCCCAGCCCGGCCATCGGGGCCAGCCAGAGCCTGTTGGCGACGGTCCTGCCGCGCACTGCAAGGGGTTGCGAAAGTCTTTGGGCGAGTTCGTTCATGGCGTCTCCGTGCGCAGGATTCCTACCGACTGCCCGCCCCTGTCAAGAGGAAATGTCGCCCCCGGAACGCCCGCGACGCCTCCGGAAACGCCCCGCCCGCGCACCCGGGGATATACTGCTGCCCAAACCGCGCCGGAAAACCGGCCCCGACAAAGGAGCAATCATGAGCATCACCACACCGGCCCTGACCAACTTCACGGCCGGGGAACTGAGCCCCCGGCTGGAAGGGAGGGTGGACATCAGCCCCTACTTCAACGCCTGCCGGACGCTTGAGAACTTCCTCGTCCACCCCCACGGCGGAGCATGGCGACGGTCCGGCCTGCGCTTCATGGCCCGCGCCCTCGGCGACGGCCCCGGCCTGTTCATTCCCTTCGAGTTCAACAGGGAACACACCTACCTGCTGGAGCTGGACAGCATCGGGCAGAAGACCGTCATGCGAGTCTTCTCCGGCGACTCCCCCGTCCTCGCGGAAGGTGCTGAATTTCGCATGGACCTGCCGTATCTGCCCGACGATCTTCACGAGCTGCGCCATGCCCAGTCCGGAGATTTTCTCGTGCTGGTCCACCCCCGGCACCCGCCGAGGAAACTGCTCTGCGCCGGAGCCGCGGACTGGACGCTCACCGAACTCGCGTTCACGGACAAGCCCGAGAACTGGCAGGAGGGCAACTACCCCTCCTGCGTCACCTTCCATCAGGAACGGCTGGTGCTGGCCGCCACGCCGGACAGGCCCGCCACCATCTGGATGTCACGCGTGGGCGACTTCACGGACATGCGGCTGAAAAGCCGCGAGGCGCCGCTGGAGGACTGGCGGGACTTCACCTGCTCCGGCACCGGGATGGGGAAAGGCGGCGAGACCTTTCTGGTGAAGGACGGCGGCCTGTTCGAGAAAGGCTACGGCCTGCGCGGCAAAAACGCTCAGGGGGCGCTTCGCTACTACCAGTACCGGGGCGAGGAGGTCTTCGATCCCGACGGCGCGGACGAGACCGTGCGGTTCGACTCGGACATCGAAGTCATCCACGACGCTTCCGGCAACCTGAACGAGGCGTTCTGGACCAGCTGCGAGGTGGGCGACCGCGTGGAAGCTCCGCCCGGGGAGAAGCCGCTGGACGACGATGCCGTGGAGCTCACGCTCTCCGGCAGGCAGGCCAACGGCATCCGGTTTCTCGTGTCCAAGGCGCGGCTCTGGGTGGGCTGCGCGGGGGGCGAGTGGACCGTATCCGGCGCGGCATCCGGCGACCCGGTGACCCCGTCCGGCGCGCAGGCCGGTCATGAAGGCACCTGCGGAGCCGAGCCGCACCAGCCGGAAACCGTGGGCTTCGCCTCCATCTTCATCCAGCGCGGCGGGCGCAAGATCCGCGAGATGGCCTACCGCTTCGAATCCGACGCCTTCGTCTCATCGGACCTGACCCTGCTCTCCGGGCACATCACCGGCCCGGGCGTGACCATGCTGGCCTGCCTTCAGGAGCCGGACCCCATCATCTTCTGCCTCAGAAAGGACGGGAGCATCGCGGCCCTGACCTATCAGAAGGACCAGAACGTCGCGGCCTGGAGCCGCATCATCACCGACGGCTTCGTGGAGCACATCTGCGCCATCCACTCCCCGGCATCGGGCCGGGACGAGCTGTGGTGCATCGTGCGGCGGGAAGCGGGCGGCATCGAGCGGCGGTACGTGGAGCGGCTGGACCCGGAATTCGATGGCGACGCGGTTGACGCGTTCTTCGTGGACAGCGGCGTCACTCTTTCCGCAGACGCACAGCGCACCTTCGGCGGCCTGGAGCACCTCGCTGGCAGGACTGTCTCGGTGCTGGCGGACGGCGCGGTGCACAGCGACGTGCCCGTATCGGCGCAGGGCACCATCAGCCTCAACACCGAGGCCGACACGGTTCAGGCCGGGCTGCCCTTCGTCTCCACGCTGCGCCCCGTGCGCATGGAGTCCGGTTCGCATCGCGGCACCGCACAGACCAAGCGCAAACGGGTGGTGAGCGTGTCCGTGCGCTTTCATCGCACTCTGGGCGGCAAGGTGGGCCCCTCCCCCGACAGGCTGGAGACCATCCACTTCCGCACTCCCTCCACGCCCATGGGCAGCGCGCCCGAACCGTGGAGCGGCGACAAGAGCGTGCTCTTTTCCGGCGGATGGGACCGCGACGGCGACCTCACCGTGGTGCAGGACCAGCCCCTGCCGATGTGCCTGCTGCTCATCGTGCCGAAGGCGGTCGTCAACGAATAACAAGCAAGGAGAAAGACCATGGGCATGAACAAAAACGTGGCCGCGGACATCAACGGCGCCGTGCGACTGTTTTCGGACCTCCGTTCCATGACGGACGGAGGCGGCGACGGCGACGAGTCCCGAGACATCGCCCGACAGCAGGCCCGGCTCAAGGAGCAGGCAGCACGGGCAAACGCTGAAGACGTCCTCGACGCGGGCGAGGAGAACGCCGGGGCTGTCCGGGAGGAAGGCGAGCAGCGCCTCGGAAGACTTCGCGCAAGAGCCAGCCGCTCCGGACTGGCCAGAAGCGGATCGCGCGCGCTGGTCGACGCGGCCCGCACCGCCGAGGCCCGCGAAGATGAGCAGAAGACGCTCGACTATGCCGAGACGCAGGCTCGCGAGATCCTCCGGAAAGGGAGGCGGGAGGCCGACACGACCCGCCTGGCGGCCGGACTGAGCCCTCGCGGAACGGCCATCGGCCTCGGGGCAAAACTTTACAGAAACAGGAGGTAGGCAATGACGGTATCATCCACCACCAACCGCGTGTCATACGCAGGGAACGGCTCCACCAAGGACTTCGCGGTGCCGTTTCTCTTCATAGCCGCAGCCGACGTGCAGGCGGTGCTGCGTTATCCCGACGGGAGCGAGGCCATTCTCTCCCGAGGCACCCACTACTCCCTCGAGGGGGAAGGCAGCCCTTACGGGGGCACCCTGCGCACGGGCACCGCGCCGCTTGAAGGCGAAACGCTGGTCATCCGGCGCAAGCCGCCCATCCTTCAGGAGGTGGACTACATGGAAAACGGCCCGTTCCCGGCGGAGACGCATGAACGGGCGCTGGACCGGCTGACCATGATCTGCCAGTCCCTTTCCGAACGCCTTGACCGCGCGGTAAGCCTGCGCGTCTCCTCCGCCGTCAGCGACGTGAGGATGCCCGACCCGCAGGAAGGCTGCACCCTCTGCTGGAGCGGCGACAACATCGCCAACGGCCCCACGGGCGAAGACGTGGCGGCGGCCCAGACCAACGCCGAGATCGCCCGCGCCAGCAGCGAGGAGGCGCAGGCGGCACGCGACGAAGCCGTGCAGGCGGCCTCCACCAGTTCTCTTCCCGATATGACCTCGCTGACCGGCTGCGAAATGCTTCGCGTGACGCCGGACGCCCTCTCTTACGAGCACCGCACCGCCGCACAGGTGCGCTCGGATATTGGCGCCCCCGGCATCGCGGTCCCCAACCTCTGGACCGCGCCCCAGGAGTACGAACAGACCGCGCTGGCCATCGAAACCGGGACGGTGACGTGGGACATGGCCGCCGCACCCCGCGCGGTGCTGACGCTCACCGAGAACGTGACGGCCATCAGCATCACGAACCCCGGTCCGGGAGAACTGACATTGATACAGGACGCCACCGGCGGACGATCCGTTGCGTGGCCCGCGTCCATCCTCTGGCCGGGCGGCGTGGCCCCGGTGGTGACGCCCAAGCCCGGCGCCGAGGACGTGGTCACCTTCATCGAGCGCGGCGGCGTGCTGCGCGGCACGGCCCTGCAGGACTTCAAGGCGGTGGCCTGATGTTTGATCCGATCTCTCACCCGTTTTCCGGCCTGAGGACCGCTCTCGACGCAGCGGTTTTCCGGCACGCAATCGGCCATTCCGCGCTCGTGGAGAACGGCTTTTCCGCCTCGCCCGCCCTCGGCACGGATGCGGTCATCTCCGTCTGGTTCAAGCCCACCGCTGCCAGCCTTGCGCCGCTTATCGACATGAGCGGGCATTACCATCTGCGCATCGAAAAAACCGGGTCTACTGTCACATACAAAATCAATGACGGCACGCCGCAGGCATACGGCGGCAGCGTCGGGACGTCCTTTCACGAACTGCTGGAAAACCTGCTGATCGCGCTCTGCGGGTCCTCGCACGGATATTACGCCGACCTGCACGCCGTGGACCGGACGACCGCCGACCCCTTCGGCTCGGTTTCGCCGACCGTGTCCACCCTCTGGACGCCTCGCGTCTATGCCGGAGAGTACAGCGCAGGCGGCAGTCATCTCGACTTCGCCGATGCCGCCAACCTCGGCCGGGACGTCTCCGGCAACGGCAACCACTGGACCGTGAACGGCAGCCCTGTGCAGACACTGGATACGCCGACGGACAACTACTCCACGCTGAATCCGGCAACGACCTCGGATTCGGCAGTGTCCTATGCAAACGGAAACACAACCGCGTCCGTCGGCGGCACCAGCGGACGTGAGTCGTACAGCACGCATCTGATTCCTCCGGGCAAGTGGTATATCGAATCCAAAACCGACGCGGGAAACGCCGGAAGCAGCAGTGCGTTTATCGGGCTGCGTCAGCCGGGAAATGGCGACCAGCCGTTTTACTATCGCGCTGACGGGACGCTTGTGGTCGACGGGGCCAGTGTTGGTACATTCTCCGCTTGGTCGGGGGGTGATGTGCTTGGTCTGCTCCTCGATACAGAAAATGATCAATTTGAAGTGCGGCTGAACAACGCTGTCATTCACGCAGGCTCGTACTCCACCGACGATCGGGAGATACTGCTGCATCTTGCCAGCGCCAACGGCGGCGCACAGACGGTCAACTTCGGCGCAACGGGCTTCGCCTACGGGCCGCCCGTGGGTTACAGCCCGCTGTCCAGCGCGAACCTCCCCGAGCCGGAGCCGCTTGACCCGGCGAAGGGCGTGGACATCGTGCTTCGCAGCGGTACGGGCGCGGACGCCACGGTGAGCGGTCTCGGCTTTGCGCCGGACTTCGTGCTGACCAAGGGGCGGGACGCGGCCACCTCGTGGGGGGTGTTCGACACCTGCCGCGGCGCAACGCACTGGCTGGCGATGCAGAGCGCAGACGCTGACCGGACGGACGCCGAGTCATTGAAGGCGTTTGCGGCTGACGGCTACACCATGGGGAGCTCCACTTTTGTCAACTACGGCGACAGCAGGCCGTATGTGGACTTCTGCCTCAAGCGCGGGCCGGAGTTCGGGTTCGATATTGTGCCCTATGTTGGTGACGGGATTGCCGGAAAGCAGCTCGCCCACAACTGTGGCGGCGTTCCCGAGTTGATAATCGTCAAGAACATCACCACCAACGGCCAGAACTGGATGGCCTACCATTCCGCCCTCGGTGCCACCAAGCTGGTCTATCCGAACCTCGACAATGCGCTGGTCACGTCGAGCGCGGGGTGGAGCGACACGGAACCGACAAACACGCACTTCACCGTGGGGCATACCGGGAACACCAACGAGGACGGGTCTGAGCACATCGCCTACGTCTTCCGCTCCGTCCCGGGTTTCTCCAGGGTGTTCAGCTACACAGGCAACGCCGAC
>NZ_JCANTV010000005.1:0-48344 GCF_059568665.1 Pseudodesulfovibrio halophilus DSM 5663
TTCAGGCGGACCAAAGGGGCGGGCCCCCTTTGGAATCCCTGGGTTGTCAGCGGGGTTGCAGCTGTCAGGGCCATGCGGCCGCACAACCCGCGTCCCTGCTGCAACCCCGCTGACGGGGAATTATGGTTCTGTGGTTCTTAGCTGAAAAGCTTAAAACTCCCTAGGCTGTAATATTCCTCGCCAGCTGAAACCGCCGTCAGCATAGCCGCCAAGCCGCCTGAAAGCCTCAGCTGTCGGAAAGCCCCAACGCGGCTTGGCAAGCCAAATGTTTTTGGGAGATTCTTAAGAACCCTTTTGCAAAAGGGTTCTTAAGCCCCCGGAGGGCCCTCGGAGAGCCGCCGGAGGCATATGAAAATGCCGGGAGTGTTGTCCGGAAATGCTGCGGTTACAGCAGTTCCAGTTCTTTCATGGCGAGGTAGAGTTCGCGGCTGACCCACGCGTCAGTGGCTGCGTAGGCGACTTGTGCTCGGGCGAGGTTGTCTTTGGCCCAGTTGGAGCACTGTGCTGTTTTGGAGATGCGGAAGCCAAGCAGGTTGGCGGCCATGTTGCGCAGGCCGTGGGTCTGCATGCCGGTGCTGGCGGAGATGTCGGAGAGGTCCACGAAGCCGCCGGGGGTGAACTCGGTGAGTTTACGCAGGCCGCAGATGTCGTCTCTGACGGCCACGCCGGTTTTGATGACGTCGGAGTCGGCGAGCAGGTCGAGGAGCCCGTTGTTCATGGGCAGGAGGTTGAGCTGGAAGAGGTAGACGCATTCCGCCGTGGCGAGTTGAAGGAGTGAGGGGAGGTTCGGTTTGCGGCCTTTCTTGAAGACCGGTCGCGTCTCGGTGTCGAAGCCGAGTAGCGGCTCGCTCCTGAGTTCCTTTACTGCCTTGTCGCGCTGGGCTTCGGTCCTGACGATTTCGACGGGTCCGTTCCAGCGTTTCAGGGGCAGGGCGTTGATTTCTTCCTTGGTGAACGCTCTTGTGTATTGTTCTGGCAGTTCCACTATGGGCATGATCAATTGCTGTTGGTCTGTTCGCGCGTGGCGTGGAAAGATATCTCGGGCCAATTCTCGGCGGCGTCATCGAGTCGCCAGCGGCTCGGGGCAAGGTATGTCAGATTGCCGTCGCCGTCCAGTGCCAGATAGCGTTGCATGGAACGGGAGAAGCGTTTGAGTTCGGATTCGGACCCGTTGACCCAGCGTGCGGTGTAGAGTTCCACAGGCTCGTATATGGCGTCGACGCCGTATTCGTCGCGCAGGCGGGCCTGAATCACGTCGAACTGGAGCATGCCGACCGCGCCGAGGATGTAGTCGTTGTTGACCAGCGGGCGGAAGAGCTGGACGGCGCCTTCTTCGGCCAGCTGTGTCAGGCCCTTGCCGAGCTGTTTGGCTTTCAGGGGCGACTTGAGGATCACGCGGCGGAACATTTCCGGGGCGAAGTTGGGGATGCCGGTGAAGGTCAGGGGTTCCTTGTCTGTGAAGGTGTCGCCGATGCGGATGGTGCCGTGGTTGTGCACGCCGATGATGTCGCCGGGCCATGCCTCCTCGACGCCTTCGCGGTCCTGCGCCATGAAGATGGTGGCCTTGGACACGGTGACGCTCTTGCCGAGGCGGTGGTGCTTGACCTTCATGCCTTTGGTGAAGCGGCCGGAGTTGATGCGCATGAAGGCGATACGGTCGCGGTGCGCCGGGTCCATGTTCGCCTGAATCTTGAAGCATACGGCGGAGAAGGAGGTCTCCTCCGGGGATACGTCGCGTTCCACGGCGGGGCGTTCGCGCGGGCAGGGTGCGAGGTCCACGAAGGTGTCGAGCATTTCCTGCACGCCGAAGTTGTTGATGGCCGAGCCGAAGAAGACCGGGGTCTGTTTTCCGGCCAGATAACGCTGCGGGTCAAAGGGGTAGCCCGCGCCTTCGAGCAGCTCAACGTCCTCGCGCAGCTTGTCGGCCTGATCGCCGAGCTCTTCGTCGAGTCTGGGGTCGTTGATGTCTTCGATGACGATGCCTTCCTGAATGCCGCCGCCGTGGGTCGGGGAGAACAGGTGCAGCTTCTTCTGGTGCAGGGAGTAGACGCCCTTGAAGTCCTTGCCCATGCCGATGGGCCATGACATGGGGGCACATTCGATGTTCAGGGTCTCCTCGATATCGGAGAGCAGTTCGAACGGGTCCCGGCCTTCGCGGTCGAGCTTGTTGATGAAGGTCATGATCGGCGTGTCGCGCAGTCGGCAGACCTCCATGAGTTTGCGGGTCTGGCGTTCGACGCCTTTTGCGGAGTCGATGACCATGAGCGCCGAGTCCACCGCGGTGAGGGTGCGGTAGGTGTCTTCGGAAAAGTCCTGGTGACCGGGGGTGTCAAGCAGGTTGATCTCGTGATCATTGTAATTGAACCGCATCACGGAGGTCGTCACGGAGATGCCGCGCTGCTGTTCCATGGCCATCCAGTCGCTGGTGGCGTGGCGCGCGGCCCGCTTGGCCTTGACGCTTCCGGCGGTTTGAATGGCTCCGCCGAAGAGCAGCAGTTTCTCGGTGAGGGTCGTCTTGCCTGCGTCGGGGTGGCTGATGATGCCGAACGTGCGGCGGCGTTCCACCTCTTTCTTGAGTTGCGCTTCCATGGTCTCCTTTTCCTCAAAAAAAATCCGGGCCACCGAAGCGGCCCGGATTGCGGTATACCGGGATGTACAAAAAGGTCAAGTTCATTAATCGTCGAGGAACCTCGGCGGAGTGGAGCACGGGCTAGCGCTGTAGCGCCACCAGAAGCGTCCTGCGCAGTGTTCGGGAGGATCAAGCTGCGTCTGTGGCTTGAGGTTGGTGCGCACGTTCTTCCTGTCCTGTCTCCAGAGGGCGTCGCGTACCTGCTCCGCAGCCCGGGGGAGTGTGATGGAGCCGCCTTCCAGTTTTTCAAGGGCGTCTTCAATGCCCTGCTGGAGAATGTACATGCCGTAGGTGGCGTCCATGGCGGACCACATCTTCACGGCGTCCTCGCGCCTGTCGAGCGCGGCAGCGGAGAGGCCGCCGTAGACGATGGTCTCCAGAGAGCGTCCGCCTGCGTCGAAAAGGCCGTTGAACAGCTCGAAGGCGTCCTTGTGGCGTCCGCTCCAGTACATGCTCATGCCAGCCTTGAGTCGTGAGGAGAGAAACGGCGCGCGTCCGTCTTCGGAACGGCGGGTGAACTCGTTGCTGTAGGCGGATGCGGCTTCGGCATATTTCGGGGCCGCCTCTTCATCCAGCCCCGCGAGCCTGAGATGTCTCGCTTTCTGAAAGTTGCCGTCCGCGACCCTGAGGGTGGGGACGCAGGCGCAAAGTGTCCCCGCCAAGAGCGCGACTGCGGTGAGAAAGAGTAAGCGTTTCATTACCGGCCTCCGAATATTTCCAGTTCTGTCGATAGGCTGCGACATTTCGTGCAGGTGAGGCTCTTGTCCTTTGCTGGCAAGAAGGGTAGTGTCCTTGAACCAGACCTGTTACCCGTCAATCTTACATCGGAGTATCCGAGTGTCCACAGCAAAATTGTTCGCAATCCTTTTCGCTGTCGCTGCTGCCGCCTCGCTCTCTCAGCCGGTTGCAGCGTGGCTGCTCTCCGGATCTGCGCTGCTTGCGACGCAGGCTGCCTTGAGCCTTGTCATCGTGATATGTCTCGCCATCGGTCTGCGGACCGTGCTCGGCGGCATTACCGGTCCTTTGCAACGGTTGGCATCACAACTGGAAAAAGGGCAGGAGCTGCCGGAGGAGAAGGGCGGAGCCGCGGAACTGCGCCGCGTCCGCATGGCCCTTGATTCGGACAGGGAGGGGCTTTTCGAGCAGGCGCGTACCGCCCGTCGCGATGCCGATGCCGCCCGTGACAAGGGTGCTCAACTGGAAGCCGAAATGGAGAAGGTTCGTGCATCCGAGCGGGAAAGCCGCGAACTCGTTGAGGCGATGCAGAGCGCCGCATCACGCGCGGAGGGGCTCTCCGAGCAGATTTTCAAGGCCATCGGCGAGCTGAGTTCGCAGGTGGACCGCGTCAACTCCGGGGTGGAGGTCCAGCGCGATCGCATGACCGAAACCGCCACGGCCATGGAGGAGATGACGAGCACTGTCATCGAGGTGGCCCGCAACGCCGGCAGCGCGGCCGAGAGCGCCGTCAATTCCAAGGAAAACGCCACCACCGGCGCCGAGGGCGTCCACACCGCGGTGGCGTCCATACAGAACATGCACGGCCGCATCATGCGCCTCAAGGAGTCCATGACCGGACTCGGGCAGGAAGCCGAGAACATCGGCCGTATCATGAACGTCATCACCGACATCGCGGATCAGACCAACCTGTTGGCGCTCAACGCGGCCATTGAGGCTGCCCGTGCGGGCGAGGCGGGGCGAGGGTTCTCCGTGGTGGCGGACGAAGTGCGCAAGCTCGCGGAGAAGACCATGCAGGCCACCAAGGAGGTGGGCAGCACGGTCAAGCAGATACAGGAGCACGCGCGGGAGAACGTGGTGGCCGTGGAGCAGGCTGCCGAAGACATCGACCACAGCACCGAGGAAGCCAACCGCTCCGGCGAGTTCATGGAAAGGATCGTGCACATCGTGGACGAGACCGCGCTTCAGGTGCAGTCCATAGCCGCTGCCAGCGAAGAGCAATCCGCAGCCAGCGAGGAGATCAACCGCGCGGTGTCGGAGGTGAACCATGTGGCGGGCGAGACCGCCGACGGCATGGGACACGCCACGGATGCTCTCAACGAGATATCCGGCCTCGTGGAGAATCTGGACAACATCGTCCACGGCCTTGTGGAGGCGGACCGCTCCGGCCTGCGCGCCGACGGCAAGCTGTTCGTCTGGGATGACAGCCTCTCCGTGGGCATCAAGCAGATCGACGACCAGCACAAGGTGCTCATCGACCTCATAAACGAACTCAACGACGCCATGCGCCAGCGCCGCTCGCAGAAGATCATGATGGAAGTGGTGGACCGGCTGGCGAACTACGCCGTGGAGCACTTCGGCACCGAGGAGAAGCTCTTCGACAAGCACGGTTATCCGGAGACGGCAGCCCACAAGGAAGTACACCGCAAGTTCGTGGAAAAGGTCTCGGAATTCGGCGAGGAGCTTCGCTCAGGCAAGGCCTCTGTGACCATGGAAGTCATGCGTTTCCTGAAGGACTGGCTGCTTGGCCACATCAAGGGCACGGACCAGCGCTACAGCAAGTTCCTCAACGAGCGCGGCGTGCACTGATTTTTTTGCGCCTTGGAAAAGCAAGCCCCCGCTCCGGTTTTGGAGCGGGGGCTTTTTCATGCAGTTCGATTGCTAGAGGTTCCCGGTTTCGATGTCGTCCTTGCCGGGGTGCCAGAAGACCATGGAACGCTCCAGCGTGTTCTTCACTTTCAAGGTCTTGCCGCCCATCTTGATCAGAACGCCGGGGTGAATCTGCTTGCGTACCTTGATTTTTACGCTGCTGAGCTGACTGATGCGCTGTTTCGTCATCTCGGCGGCGCGAGCGGCGGTGTCCTCGAAGCGTTTGGCAACGCTCATCCGGTGCTTGATGATCTTTGCCACCTGAGGCCGTTTGTCTTCGGGAGTCCGCCGGAGAATATCCTTGGGGTCGGCCCCGCCCAGCGCGTGGTCTATCTTCTGGAGCTCCTTCTTGAGCTTGGCGCGTTCGGCAAGCAGCTCGGAGTCCTTTTCGCTGCCGATGCCGACGGAAACCGTGGTCGGTACGCCCAGCTCGGAGCCGAGTTCGTTCACTTCCATTCCCTTGGTGATCACCAGCATGCCGCCCTGCACCACACCCTTGCCCTTGGCCGCCAGCAGATATGGCGTCTGCACCTTGCAGTTGCTGCACTCGTTCTTGATGACGAGGCTCCTGCCGGCGCGGATGGTGGCGTTTGCGGCGAAGCCCGTGACAACCTCGCCCCCGGCGAAGACCGTTCCGCCGTCCGGCTGGAGGATGCCGCCCTTGACGGAGACATCTCCCCCCGCCTTGATGTCGGCGCTCTCCACCGAGCCTTCCACGATGATGTGCTTGGGTGCTTCGACCTTGAAGCCGGAGAGCACGTTCCCGGTGACCTTCACCGAGCCCTCGTCGGTGCGAACGTTGCCGGTCCCGAGGTTCACGTCGCCGTGGATGACCAGACACTGGGTCACGGAAACGGTGTTCTTTTCGACAACCAGTATGCCCGTATCCTTGGCGGTGAACGTGATGCCGTCGGCCGAGACTTCAATGTTCTCGCCCGCGTGCAGCGTCAGCTCGCGGCCCGCGTTGGCCGGGATGGTCTTGCCGTAGACGTCCACGCCCGCCTCTCCCTGCGTCGGCGGATGCAGGCGCGCCACGGTCTGGTCAGGGGTCACCGAGGGATATAGTCCCCGGTTGCGGTAGTCGACGCGACCCTGGTCGTCTTCGGTACCGGCCTCCTCGCGGGTGGCCACGAGGTATTCGAGCCAGCCGTCGCGACCATCGATGGGACGCTTGCCCCTTATCACGGTCTTTTTCAGCCGTGGCTGGCGGCTCTTGGCGGCGCGCTCAAGCTCCTTGTCCAACCAGTCCAGATCGGGCTCGAGGCCGATCTCCATGTCATGGAGCACCTTGACGATGCGGTCGGGCGTAATGGCGAGCCCGCGAAAATCCTTGTCGTACAGGTCGCCCAGAACCTTGATCTCGTCGGAAGTCACGCGCAGGCAGGGAGCAACGCTGACGCGACCGCCCTCGATGCGGGCCATGCCGTGCGCGGTCGCGGTGAAGCCGCCGTCGCGTGCGTCGAAGTCGCAGTTCTCGCCCGCCTCGGCCTTTAAGTCTTCGGCCTTGCGGTTGTCCTTGGGCTTGGTGATGACGCCGTTGATGGTCTCGCCGTTGCGGGCCAGCTTCGGGGGGGAGTATTCGGCGAAGCGATCGCCGGGAAAGACGGGTCTGCTAAGGTCGCCCTGAGGCTCGATGGAGGCGTCTTCCGGTTCCTGAACCTCGACCCCGCGCACCAGCGTGATGCCGCTTATTTCATCAATGCCTCCGCCGTTCTGCAGAATGCCGATGACGCGCTTGGCGGCCGCGCGGTCGGGATCGAGCTTGACGCCCGCTTCCGCGATCTGGCGGCACAGGCTGTCGACCGTGGCCTCGGCTCCGAGCTTGGAGGGAGGGGTGTACTGGCTGATTCCCAGCTTCATCTTGTCTTCGGAAAGACAGAAGCGGAACCGCGCGTCGGAAGACCCTTTCTCCTTCGGCTTCTTCTTGGGAGGGTCTTCCATGGGGGTGCAGGTATAGTTCTCGTCGGCCATGGCCCACATGCTCCGTGTACTATGCGGTTCAGTCGGACAGTGACGGCATCCCGACCATACATGGCTTTGGAATCAATGTAACCCCCCTTAGATGCAGGGAGGAAACCCCTCTAGGGAGTGGCGGAAACACCGCGCGAGAGCAGGAAGTACAGGTCCTCCAGCAACCGCAGCAGTTCCTCGTACAGTCCGCCGGGCGCGGGGGGCTTTCCGAAAAGAGAGTTGCGCTGGTTGCGCAGGGTTTCCGGCGTGATGGCGTCCGGCCCAGAGTGCAGTACGGTCATGCCGAGCCGTTCCGCCAGCAGATAGCCTGTGACGCCCTTGCGGAACAGGTCAACGAGTTCGCCCGTTCTGCCGCCGTTTTCCAGAAGATACTGCTCGGCCTCGGCGTTTGGCTCGGAGGCCATTATCTCGTGAATGAGCGCGTACAGGGCGTTGATGCCGGAGCCGGGGATGCCGCGACGCCAGCCGAGGAGCCACGGCGTTCTCCAGAAAAGAAGAAAGTGGCGGTTGCCGGTCTCGATGATCTCGTCCATGGCCTGTGCGGCCTGCTCCAGAACCGGGTGGTGCCAGCGTACAGGACGCGAGGCCAGATCCCAGGCCGGAAGAGGGGCGCGGTTCGGTTCAATGCCGAGAATGTCGGCCAGCATGCTGCCGAGCCAGTAGTTGGCCTGCGGGGAGGCCGGCGTCTCGAGGTGCGCATAGCTCAGGATGACGCGCCCCTGTCCGTACGCGTTGGCGGCGATGCCGGGGCGACCCTTGATGAAGTCCGGCCGCAGGCTGATGCCGTAAAGATTCTCCCAGTCGCCCACCGTGCCTTCGGGAAGAGATTTGAGATGCATGTCGGCCATCCACACGTCGGGACCCGGTGTGTCGAACACCGCCAGCGGCTCGGGGCCGGGGGCGCTGTCGTCGAACTGGCCCGGCCACCAGACCGGAATGAGGGCCTCGCCGCCGAGTTCCTTCGGTATCAGCTGGTGGTCGGCGAGCCGGACGTGCATGTGCCCGGAGAGAAAATGCTGGAGGCGATTCTTGAAGCGGCGCCGTTTCCACGGAGAAAGCCCCAGCCCCTTGCTCTCCGAAAGTGCCAGCCCGGCGCCGCCGCAGAACCCGATGTAGGTCCCGCCCTCGTCGACGTAGCGCCGGATGGCGTCCATGCCTTCGGGGCCGAGGTGTGCGGCCTTGCCGCGAGCATACCCGCCGGGGACCATCAGCGCTGCGGGCTTGCGGTCCAGCGCTCCTTGGGATATTGCCTTTGCGCGCACCAACCGATGGGGAACACCCCATGCGCGCAGTGCGCGGATGAGCAGAAGGCCCCAGAAATGGGATTCATCCCAATATACGTATATGCTTGACATGTAGCGGTCCCTTGACGAGTCTTACCGCACGCTTATCAGGGGGCGTTGCTTTCTGGCAAGCACAACCGCTTGAATTTCAAGGACGCCGAGGCGTCCCTTTTCATACGCAAGGAGAAAACCTACCATGAGCAGACCTACGCTTGCCAAGGGCTACGAGCCCTGGGACGTCGAGGACAAGTGGGAGAGCCACTGGGAGAAGGAGAACACCTTCACCCCCCGTGCGGACGCCGAAGGCGACCCGTATTCCATCGTCATCCCGCCTCCGAACGTAACCGGCGTACTGCACATGGGGCACGCCCTGAACCTGACCCTGCAGGACATCCTTTGCCGCTTTCACCGCCAGCAGGGTCGCGACGTGCTCTGGGTTCCCGGTACCGACCACGCGGGCATCGCCACCCAGAATGTGGTGGAACGCCAGCTCAAGCAGGAAGGCAAGACCCGCGATGACCTCGGCCGCGAAGCCTTTGTCGAGCGCGTGTGGGAATGGAAGCGCGAGAAGGGCGACCACATCCTGAACCAGATTCGCCGCATGGGCGCATCCGTGGACTGGACCCGCGAGGCCTTCACTTTTGACGACGACCGCGCCAAGGCCGTGCGCGAGGTCTTTGTCGAGCTGTACCACAAGGGGCTGGTCTACAAGGGCGACTACATCATTAACTGGTGCAACCGCTGCCACACCGCGCTCGCCGACGACGAAGTGGAACACGAGTCCAAGCCCGGCAAGCTGTGGCACATCCGTTACGCCATTGCCGACGGCTCCGGCGAACTGACCATCGCCACCACCCGCCCCGAAACCATGCTCGGTGATACCGCCATCGCGGTGAACCCCGAGGACGAGCGGTTCAGCCACCTCATCGGCAAAAAAGCCATCCTTCCGCTGGTGGGGCGCGAACTGCCCATCATCGGCGACACCTACGTTGACACGGAATTCGGCACCGGCTGCCTCAAGGTCACCCCGGCCCATGACATGAACGACTGGGAGCTCGGCCGCAAGCATGACCTCGAAGTGCTCTCCGTGTTCGACGACGCTGGCTACGTGAACGAGCACGCGCCCGAAAAGTATCAGGGAATTTACAAGGACGACGCCCGCGACGTGATCGTCAAGGACCTCGAAGCCGCAGGCCATCTGGACAGCATCGAGGACCACGAGCACAAGGTCGGCGTCTGCTACCGCTGCAAATCCGTCATTGAGCCGCACGTCTCCACCCAGTGGTTCGTGTCCATGAAGCCGCTGGCGAAAAAGGCCCGCGCCGCCGTCCCGGATCAGACCAAAATCCATCCGGAGAACTGGAGCAAGACCTACTACAACTGGCTGGACGAAATCCGCGACTGGTGCATCTCCCGTCAGATCTGGTGGGGCCATCGCATCCCGGCATGGACCTGCGGCGACTGCGGCGAGCTCATCGTGTCCAAGGAAGACCCCACCACCTGCGCGTGCGGCAGCGAAAACCTCGCTCAGGACGAGGATGTGCTCGACACCTGGTTCTCCTCCGCGCTCTGGCCGTTCTCCACACTCGGCTGGCCGGAACAGACCAGAGATCTGGAAAAGTATTACCCGACCTCCTGCCTCGTCACCGGCTTCGACATCCTCTTCTTCTGGGTCGCCAGAATGATGATGATGGGACTGGAGTTCATGGACAGGGTGCCGTTCCACGACGTCTACATCCACGCGCTGGTCCGTGACGAAAAGGGCAAGAAGATGTCCAAGTCCACCGGCAACGTCATCGACCCGCTGGACATGATCCAGACCTATGGCGCCGATGCGCTGCGCTTCACGCTGACCTCCTTTGCCGCCATGGGCCGCGATATCAAGCTCAGCGAAAAGCGCATCGAAGGCTACAAGCATTTCATGAACAAGATCTGGAACGCGGCGCGCTTCAGCCTCATGAATCTGCCCGAGACCATTCCGGCCGTGGAACTGTCCGAAAGCGACAGCCTCGCCGATAAGTGGATTCTCAGCCGTCTCGAAGAACTCAAGGTTACCGTCAAGGAGGCCACCGAGACCTATCGCTTCAACGAAATCGCCCAGACCCTCTACAGGTTCATCTGGAGCGAGTTCTGCGACTGGTATCTCGAAATGGTCAAACCCGCCCTCTACGGCGAAGACGAGGCCGCAAAGGCCAGAACCCAGCGCGTGCTCTGGACCGTTCTTTCCGAAGTGCTCATTCTGCTGCACCCGGTGACGCCGTTCATCACTCAGGAAATCTGGTCCGTTCTCCCGCGCCCAGAAGGCGACGACCGCAGCGACGATATCGCCACGCTCGCCTACCCGGAAATGCGCCCTGAACTGCGCGACGAGCAGGCCGAGGCCCGCATGGAACTCTTCATGGGCGTGGTGTCCGGCGTGCGCAACATCCGCACCGAACTGGTCATCGAACCCGCCAAAAAGCTCGACCTGCAGGTCAGGACCGTGTCCGATGAGGACCGTGAGCTGCTCGAAGCCAACATCGAGCTTATCCGCTCCCTCGCACGTCTGGAGAACATCACCATCGGCCCGGACGTGGAAGGTCCCAAGGCTTCCGGCTCCACCGTGGTTCAGGGCAACGAAATCTACGTCCCCCTCGAAGGCGTGGTGGATTTCGACGCCGAACTCGCAAGGCTGGACAAGAATATCGCCAAGATCGAAAAGACCAAGGGCGGCGTGGCCAAGAAGCTCTCCAATCCGGGCTTCACCAACAACGCGCCCGCCGAGGTCGTCGAGAAGGAAAAGGAAAAGCTGGCCGAGATGGAAGAAGATCTCGCCAAGCTCGCAGAGCTCAAGGAGCGCCTGAGCTCCATCGCAGGATAGCAACGAGATCGACTGGGGCCTCCGGTGCGGAGGCCTCAGCGATTTTTCCCCTTAGTCACTGACAGATTCGGGTCTATCAGGTGCGCGACTGTGCATGAAGACCCATATTTGCGGCTTGTGAAAAGTGGGTTGGACCTGCTAGGAACGGGCGAGTCGCGACCGGAGGCATTGGTGCCTTCGGCGAGCCGGGCGCTGCCCTGCACCCGGCAAAGGGGCGGGCCCCCTTTGCAATCCCTGTCTTGTTTCGGCAGGGCACCCGGGCAGGGTCGTTGCTTCGCGTCTGTCCCTGCCCGCGCACCCTCCCGAAACGGGTTGGGGCAGAGCGATGGTTTGATATTTATGAATCCCCGTGCGCCGCTTGGCCGGTACCGGCTTTCCCGGGCGGTATGCAGCGGCGCAAGACAAGACGTTTTGGGGATTCTCAAGGACCTTTTGGAAAAGGTCCTTGAGCCGCCGGAGGCTATGGATGCCTTCGGCGAGCAGGGCGCTGCCCTGCTCCCGACAAAGGGGCGGTCCCCCTTTGCAATCCCTGTCTTGTTTCGGCAAGGCACCCGGGCAGGGCCGTTGCTTCGCGTCCGTCCCCGCCCGTGCACCTTCCCGAAACGGGTTGGGGCATAGAGATGGTTTGATATCTGCGAATCCCCGTGTGCCGCTTGGCCGGTATCCGCTTTCCCGGGCGGTATGCAGCGGCGCAAGACAAGACGTTTTGGGGATTCTCAAGGACCTTTTGGAAAAGGTCCTTGAGCCGCCGGAGGCATTGCCGGCGACGAGAGGGACTGCCGTTGGGAGCTTGCGGTTTGTCCGACTGGTACAAGGTTACAGGCCGGGGTCTTGAGGGAGCCCGGTGATCAACATTTTGGAAGGTGCTTCGCCCGGTACTGAGGGGGGCGGGGTGTCTTTCAAATATATTCAAGAGCTTTTTTGAAAGGGGCTTTCGAGCTCCCGGAGGCAATAAGCGATGTCCACAGTGTATCTTGTCGGTGCCGGACCGGGCGATCCCGGAATGCTTACTCTGAAGGCCAAGGAAGTGATCGAGACGTGCGACGTCATGATTTACGACTACCTTGCCAACGCCGATTTTCTGAAGTGGTGCAAGGAGGACTGCGAAATCCTCTATGTCGGCAAGAAGGGTGGGGATCACACCCTGCCGCAGGATAAGATCAACGAGCTGATCATTGAGAAGGCCCGGACCGGCAAGACCATCTGCCGTCTCAAGGGTGGTGATCCGTATGTCTTCGGTCGCGGCGGTGAGGAAGCCGAGGAGCTGGTCGAGGCCGGTATCGATTTCGAGGTGGTGCCGGGCATCACTGCCGGGGTTGCCGCTCCGGCGTATGCGGGCATTCCGGTGACGCACCGGGATCATACCACCAGCGTGTGCTTTATCACCGGACACGAGGACCCGACCAAGGAGAAATCCGGCCATAACTGGTCGGTCTACGGTCAGTCCAATTCCACGCTGGTCTTCTACATGGGCGTGAAGAATCTGCCCATGATCGCGGAGAATCTCATGAAGAACGGGCGCGCGGCCGACACGCCGGTGGCGCTGGTTCGCTGGGGTACCCGCTGTGAACAGACTTCCATGGTTTCCACGCTGGAGAATGTGGCTGAGGATGCCGCGGAGCGCGGATTCAAGGCTCCCTCCATCATCGTGGTCGGCGGCGTCTGCTCCCTGCATGACAAGCTGGGCTGGTTTGAGAAGAAACCGCTTCTCGGGCAGGGCGTGGTTGTCACCCGGGCCCGCGAGCAGGCCAGCGGCATGGTCAAGACCATGCGTGACCTTGGCGCCTGTGTGTACGAGTTCCCGACCATTTCCATCAATCCGCTTGAAAACGCCGACGAGGTCGAGGAGCACGCGCTCCAGCTCGGCCGTTGGGACTGGGTGATTTTCACTTCGGTCAACGGCGTGAAGCATTTCTGGCGGCACCTGCGCAATGCGGGGCTTGACGCTCGCCAGTTCGGGGGCATCAACGTGGCGGCCATCGGCCCGGCCACGGCCAACGCCCTGCGCGACCGCGGCATCAACCCGGACTTCGTGCCCAAGAAGTACGTGGCCGAGCACGTGGTCAAGGGGCTGCTGGATCTGGACATCGCGGGCAAGAAGGTGCTCATACCCCGTGCCCGCGTGGCGCGGGAAATCCTGCCCGCCGAGTTGACCCGCGCCAAGTGCGACGTGAAGGTCCTGCCGGTTTACGAGACCTCGCTCGCGGAAGAGAGCGGCTCCGAAATCGAAAAGGCGCTGGATGAAGGCAGGATTCAATACGTCACCTTCACCTCGTCGAGTACGGTGGAAAATTTCTTCCAGCTCGTGAAGGCTGAAAAAGTGCAGGACTGCCCGCACGTCAAGATGGCCTGCATCGGCCCCGTCACGGCGAAGACGCTGCGTGATTACGGGCTGACACCGGACATCCAGCCGGAAGACTACACCATTCCGGGACTGGTACAGTCCATACTGGACGACAAGTAGCCTACTCCGGGCCGGGACGCTCTCCAGCGCCCCGGCCCGTTTCTCTTCACCCTGCGGTTGCGGACCGTTGCGGACGCCGGAGGCGCCCGCGAGTCATCCCGGAGCCTTTAGGGAATTATTCCCGTGTGTTCCGGAAATCGGCGCGAAGTGGCCTCCGGATGTATTTGGCGTTTGTCAGAGCGCGGTTGCGCGTGTTACCTCTTAGACCATTATAAACTGTTCATGGAAATTGATGGTAGTTCCTCCTAAACATATCCGCCATGCCCGCAAACGGCTTTTCATCGCGCTTATCAGCGGCGCATGTTTCGTGGTGTGTCTGTTGCTTGCCGCGCTGTGGGTGGTGCCCTACATCGGGCTGGACAACATCCACCCGGCGGCGAAGTGGATTCTCGGAGCGCTCGTGGTGCTGCTGGGCGGCATGGTCTGCGTGGCTTACTGGGGGCTGTTCCTGAACATCGTGCTCAAACGGCCCCTGCCGGGTTCCCGACGTTTCCGGGGGCTGACGGTCAAGCTGTTCCTGCCGCTGATGGTGCTCATCGGCCGAATGCTGGGCATAGAGAAGAAGTCGATCCTGCTGTCCTTCATCAGCGTCAACAACGAGCTGGTGCTTGCGGAGGCCGAACGATACGACCCGGACCGCGTCCTGCTGCTGATGCCGCATTGCCTGCAGTCCAGCCGCTGCTCCCGGCGGCTGACCTACGACGTCAACAACTGCAAGCGTTGCGGGGAATGCCCCATTGCCGGGCTGCTGGATATCCATGACCGCTACGGCGTGCACCTCGCCATCGCCACCGGCGGCACCATCGCCCGGCGCATCGTGGTGCAGCTCAGGCCAAAGTTGATAATCGCAGTGGCCTGCCAGCGCGATTTGGCCAGCGGGATTCAGGACACGTATCCGCTGCCGGTGTTCGGCGTGTTAAACGAGCGTCCGCACGGCCCGTGCCTCGACACCACCGTGGCGCTGGACCGGGTGGAGGAGGCCCTGCAGCGCTTTCTCAGGGAAGATGCCCTCGCCGGGGTCGAAGGCCCGCGCGGTTCGGCCATCGGAACGGGGCAGGCCGTCAACCTCTGATTGTTTCAGAACGGACGGGTTCGTGTCGCTGCGCTGACACTCGCCCGGGCCTAACCAGAATTTGGTGATATTGTTTCAGGAAAAGGAGATCCGGTGTCCAAAGCCGCTCATAAGTCCAAGGTGAAGAACAGGCCGCTGCCGCCCGCGCGTGCTGCGGCGCTGGAAGCGTTACAGCGTTGTCTGGGGCAGGGATGCGACATTCAGGCCGCGCTCGACGAAGCCCTCAAGGGCAAGAACCTCGACCCGCGCGATGCGGCGCTCGCCACCGAGCTGGCCTATGGTTACCTGCGGCTCAAAGGGCGCGTTGAGTACGTGCTTTCCGGGTTCGTCAAAGAGCTGGACCGGATACCGGACCGCTTCCTCATGGCTCTGGGCGTGGCGGCCTACGAGATTCTTTACCTTGACCGCGTGCCTACATACGCGTCCGTGGACTGGGCGGTGGAGTTTGCCAAAAGCAAGCCCGGGGCGAGGCTTTCGGGGTTGTTCAATGCCGTGCTGCGTCGGGTTTCGGAACTGGGTGCGGATGTGCACGATATTTCCTTTTATGACGACGGCTCCGAGCTTGTCGAAGTCTGGAGTCGCTATTATTCCTGCCCCAGTTGGATCGTGCGCATGTGGCTCGATGCGTATGGCGAGAAGAAGGCGCAGAAATACCTTGCTGCGCAGGTGCAGCCCCCCGCGCTCGGGATCACTCTCTGGGGACGCGAGGACGCGGACGAGTTGTTCGGAGTGCTTGCGGGGCGGGAGGACCTGCTGGACATTGAGGGATATTCATTTGCCTTCCGTCCGGGCGTGTCCCTGCAGCAAGTTTCGCCGCCGCTGGAACGCCGCAGTTTCGCCTCCCGTCAGGCGCTGGAGGCGCTGCTTCCCGAGCAGTGGCCCACGCCGGTGTGGGATGCCTGCTCCGGGCGCGGCGGCAAGACCCGCGTTTTGCTGGAGAAAGGGATTGCCCCGCTTTATGCCAGCGACGTACACATGGGGCGGCTCAAGGCCCTGCGCGAGGGAATGCCGGAAGTGGGCGCTTTTCGCGCCAGAGCCGATGCGGGCGCACCGCTCAAGGACATGGGCACCGTGCTGCTCGACCTTCCGTGCTCCGGTCTCGGCGTGCTTTCCAGACGTCCGGACGCCAAGTGGCGGCGCAGTCAGAAAGACATAGCCTCGCTCATCAAACTGCAGACCGATATCATGGATGCCGCAGCCGAGGCGCTTCGTCCCGGCGGCAGGCTGGCCATTATCACCTGTACGCTCAATCCCGACGAGAACGAGAAACTCATCGAAGGCTTTCTTGAAAGAAATCCCGGCGCTAGCGAGACCGTTCGCTGGACCACGCCGATCAACTCGGGGCTGGGCGAATTCTTCTTTGCATCACTGATTGAAAAGTAGAACGGACGGGGCGACCCGTGCGGTCGCCGCTTCATCAGCTGATTCGTTCGATATCCAGAAATTCCGTGGTCGCGGTGTGGACCTTGAAGCGGTGGCCGTTGATCTCGATCAGCGGCGCTCCGAGCGGCACGGTGACCTTCTCGCGGCTCATGACCTTGGGGCGGCTCCCGCCCTTGAGCTTTCGCACCTCAAAAAGAATGCTCATGCCCTGCTTCCCAGCGAAGCGGATGACGTAGTGCCGCTCCGAAGAGGGGACCACGCGGGTGCGGACCACGTCCCGAAACCGGACGGCTGGCGGGGAAATCTCGGCAGACAGGGTGCGGAAGACTCCCGGCGTGTCGGTAGGGCGATGAAAGGTGGGGGAAAGGGTTCCGTCTTCGTCCACGGCCACGATATAAGAGTCGATCAGGAGAACGTCGGTTCCGCTGGACGTATTGAGTTTTTCGTAGGAAACATTGGAGTACCCCTGAAGAGTGCGCTCTGCGGCGTCGGGTGACTTGCCCGGCAGCCTGACGGTGAAGTCACGTGAGGCCTGCATCTTCGGCAGTGTCAGCACTTCCTCGTCGTATTTGAGAATGCGCAGGATGTCGGTCCCGGCAGGGAAGGACTTGCGGGTGCCGGTGGGCAGGCTTTCGGAGCGTACCTTGCGGACTTTGCGCAGAGAGACGTTTTCCAGAAAGCCCACTGTCATGAGCACTTCGTCCGGCGCGAGCTCGGGTGCTTGCTCCACCTGCGGGGCGGGTTCGGCGGGCGGCTGTGCATCGGGGGGCTGCTTCACGCAGGCGGCAAGCGTCAGCAGGGCCGCGACGAGGACTGGCAGTCCTGAAGTGAGCCGTCCTCTGTTATGACGCGAATGCTTCCATTGCATAGTCAATCCGTTGTTCTTCCGTTTCGAGTGATTGGTGAACGGCGTCCACGCTGTCCAGCCGATGCCGCAGTCCGGCCCGGTTGGCCACCTGAATCGCCAGCCCCGGGCGCGCGTTGAGCTCCAGTATGAGCGGTCCCTGCGTCTTGTCCAGCACAATGTCCACCCCGAGGTAGCCCAGACCGGTGACGGTATAGCCGAGCGCCGCCTGTTTCAGCAGCTCCCGCCAGTCCGGTATGGCCACGCCGCCGATCGGATGCAGGGTGTCCGGGTGCGTGTCGCATCCGGCGTTCTTCCAAACGGCGGTGGTGGTTTTCCCGGTACGCATGTCGATGCCGCAACCCATGGCTCCTTGGTGCAGGTTGGCCTTGCCGTCGGATTCGCGGGTGGGCAGACGGAGCATGGCCATGACCGGGATTCCCTTGTAGACGATGATTCGGATGTCCGGGACGCCCTGATAGGCGATGTCCCGAAAGACCGGGGAGAACTGGACGCAGTATTCGACCATGGCGCGGTCCGGCATACCGCCGAGGCTGTACATGCCGCTGAGAATGTTCAGGATGTGAAACGAAATGGTGTCTGACGAAACCAGCGAATCATCCGGTTTGCGAAAACGTCGGCCGAGCCTGCCGTTAATGACCATGATGCCGTTGCCGCCCGCGCCCCGTGCGGGTTTGATAACAAAGGCGTCGTGCCGCGCCAGCAACTCAGGGAGCCGCTTGAGTTCATGCTGGGAGCGGAACACGCCGTAAAGCTCCGGCACGTTGAGCCCCGCGGATTCGGTCAGCCGCTTCGTGGTGATCTTGTCGTCCACAAGCGGATAGAGCTGCCGGGGATTCTGGGGCAGCACGTAGCCGGCGTTGCGGGAGTTGAGGCCGACAACGCCGAGCGAGCCGAGTTTTTTGAACCAGCCGAACATGATTCTACCTCCTGAGCAGCGCCCGGAAGCGGATGAGCTCGAGCAGGCGGAAGCCGGTGTAGCGTCCCGTCATCATGGTCAGGGCCAGCAGCACGAGGAACAGCTCCGGGAAGACGAAGGTCAGATGCTCGATGAACTGGTTGCTCATGGCCAGATAGGCCACCACGGCCACGGCCATGGTGCCGATAATCTGCTGGATGGCCTTTCCCGCGCCCATTTCATCCCACATGACGGAGACGCGCTCGATGGTCATGCTCAGGATGACCATGGGGAACAGGCTTACTGAGATGCCGCGCGGAAAGCCCAGCTTGAAGCTGATGACGCTGATGCCGGCCATGAGCAGCACCACCACGATGAGGACGCAGGCGAGCCGCGGCACGAGTAGCAGCTTGAGGTGCTCCAGATACAGCCGGACCGAGAGCCCGAGGACGATCACGATTGAAAAGAGGCAGACGCCCCACAGCAGCTCGGTCTCCCGGAACGATAGCGCGATGAGCGCGGGCATGAAGGTGCCGAAGGTGGAGAGGCCGATGACGTTGCGCAGAAAGACCAGCAACAGCGCCCCGATGGGGATCAGCAGGATCACCCGGTAGGTGGCCTGCGCCTGCACCGGCAGGTTGAAAAGGGAAAAGCCCATGATTGCGGGCGCGGTGTTGTTGAGCTGTTCGACGGTGTTCTTCAGCGAACTCACGGACACCGGTGCCACGGAGAGCGTTACTTCGAGATTCTCCCCGCCTTTCAGGGACGCCACCGGGGCGTTGCCGCGCCACCACGGGACGAAATTCACCGGCGTCCCGAAGGTGCCCTGCGTGACGTCGAACATGTGCCACGCGCCGTCGTGGTAGAGCTCCAGCCAATGACTCAGCGGCGCGTTGTTGGAGGTGCGCAGGGTTATGCCGTGGACAGACTGGGCCGGGATGCCGGAAAAATGCAACAGCCTGACGGCCATGTTGACCGCGCCGAGGCGACCGGGGTGGCCGCGCAGCAGGTAGGCCGCGTCCGTATTGTCCGAGGGCGGCATGAGAAGCTGCATCAGAAGGGGCACGAAGGTCTCGATGTCCGCAGACTCGCTGCCCACCTTGGTCAGCAGGGAATTGGCCGCCGCCTGTTCCGCCGCCGTGAATTGCGGATCCACCAGTCCGGGAACGTCCGCCGGGTGCACCCAGCTTTGGCCGTCAGCGTTGTGTTCAGGGCGTAGGCGGGCGGAGTAGAACAGGTCCTGCTTGCCTCTGGCGGAGCGTTTGGACCAGACCGCGACGGCGTTTTCGGCCTCGGTGTCGTTGGTCAGGCCCGAGCCGTCCTCTGCCTGCTTTCCGCGCAGGAGCCCGTAGTCGTCGCTGATGAAGTATTCGTCAGTGACCACGAACCGCGGCAGCCGGTTGAGCGTCTGGAGCGTGGCCTTGACCGGATTGTCCTGCGCCTCGAACGAGACGCGGGCTTCCACGTTCCAGATTCTGGTGCGCTCTTCGGGGGTCAGCGGGAAACCCAGAACAAAGGCCTTGTAGCCGAAAATGCCGAGACCGGTCAGCAGGAGCAGGCCCACCAACAGCTTCAGTTGCAGAGAATTCATGTCCGGTTGATCCTTGAAGAGATCGGCGGCGCGTGCGTCGTCGGTTACTGTCCGTCGGGCAGAGGAAGAAGGTTGCTGCGGGAGGAGTCCACCAGGATGCCCCGGGCGAGTTCCTTTCTGCCGATGAGCATCCGGGAGGAGAAGTTGCTTCTGTCGGCCAGATTGATGAACGCATCGAGCTCCCGGCTGCCGATGGTCACCACCACGGGGATGACGGCCCGCCGCTGGTATCCCGACGGGCGCTTCTTGATCCGCACGATCCGGTCGTATTCGCAGGTGACGCGCTGACTGCGGCCCTGTTGGTCCGTCACGGTGAACGTCACCGTCCTTTCGTTTTCGTCGAGCACGATGTCTTCGGCGTGCATGGACGAGCTGTCAGCGCCGCTGTCCAGCTTCGCCTCCATGGTGATGGGCGCGTCGATTCCGCGGATGGTGATGGACACGGTCTCCACGAATCCCGCGATGACGCACTCCCGGTTCAGGGATTCGTCGACCGCGGCGCAGGGGGCGGGGGCCGGATTCGCGAGGTCTTCTTCGGCATGAGCGACGCCTGTCGCGAGAAGCATGCAGAGGACCGTCAGTGTCGCAGGTATGACTCTTTTCATTTGAATTCTCGGTGTTCACCCGGGCTTTCCGTCAACGGGCGAAAGAAGCGACCCCTCGAGGGCCGTCTTTCTGAGTGTGCATTGTCGATGGATTCTGTGAGTATTGAAAGAACATGCCGCTTTTGCCCGATCCGCACGAGGCGGCAGCGCAAGATTGGCATTGTGTATTTGTGCCTATAAGAAATTTCGACATGCGTAAAGATTGAAATGGGCGATGATGAGCAGTGGCAGCCCGGAAAGGAGGATGGCTAGCGCCGGAAGGTCATGTTCTGATTGGCGAGCGCTTCCTCGGAGCCGGCCCATGCGTATGAGAGCAGGCAGGGCTCGGTTCTTCCCGTTGTAATGCGATGGCTGTGCTCTGGGGGATTGTAGATCAGAGACCCCGGGGCGTAGACGCCGGCGTCGTTCTGCGACAGGGTCCCGCTCAGGCAGAGGTAGGATTCGGTGATGCCCGCGTGGCTGTGGGCGGGATAGACAGTGTCCGGGGCGAGCAGCACGACGCCCAGAATCAGCCTGTCGAAACGCACCAAGCCTCTTGGCCCCATGAGTTCGCTGTAGGCGTACTTGCTGCTGAGTTTTCTGGGCATGCGCTCATATCCGTAGCCCCAGGAGAGGCAACCCGCGATGCGCGAAAACATCCGCACCGGTCCGGCGGCCGGGCCGTGCATCCCGTTGTCCACCGCGCGGTCAAGATGAAAGCAGACGGGTTTGCTCTGCGCTTCGGGAAGGGCGACGTCGGGGCAGTCCTTCAGGGCCTTTTTCAGCGCCACGCGGACATGCTTCATGTGGCTGTTGATGACCTTGCTGCCGCCGGCCGAGCCGTTGCGGTACCAGAACAGGATGTCCTGAAGATAGTAAGTGAGATACGGGTGGTCCTTGAGCGTTCGGGTCATGGTATCCCGGTAGCATGAAATGGGGCATGAAACAAACGCAACCCTCGCGCTGTGGGACTTTCCGGCTCGGGTAAATCAATAAGCGGACGCTGTTCGCCGTGTCGCGCTACTCCCCGATGATTTTCACGAGCACGCGCTTTTTCCTGCGGCCGTCGAATTCACCGTAGAAAATCTGCTCCCACGTACCGAAGTCGAGCTTGCCTTCGGTGACGGCCACAACGCTCTCGCGGCCCATTATCTGGCGCTTCATGTGTGCGTCGGCGTTGTCCTCGTAGGTGTTGTGTCGATACTGGCTAACGGGTTCGTGCGGGGCGAGATCCTCCAGCCACTTCTCGTAGTCGTGATGCAGGCCGGATTCGTCATCGTTGATGAAGACCGAGGCCGTGATGTGCATGGCGTTCACCAGGCACAGCCCTTCACGGATGCCCGACTCCTTCAGGCATTGCTCCACGTCGGGGGTGATGTTGATGAAGGCGCGACGCGTCGGGATATCGAACCAGAGTTCCTTGCGGTAGGATTTCATGGCTGCTCCGGGGTTGTTGTTCGGGGACTGCCGGGCCGGCTGTCCGGTCACTGCCTGAACGTGTTGATGATCTTGTCGTATGTTCCATCCCGCTTCATTTCGTCAAGGGTCTCCTGCCAGCGCTGGACGACTTCACGGGGGACGTCTGGAGAAAAAGCGATGTAGAGGGACTCCTTGCCCAGTGAGACCCCGGTGGGCGCGAACATTTCCGGCTTGAGTAAACGGTGCTGCCGAAGGAATGCCTCGAAATACCTGAGTCCCATCACCGCGAGCGACACCCGGCCGACAGCGAGCTTGGCGAAGTCGGAGAAGTGGCCGTTGCTGAGGTCCAGATTGTCGAAGCCCAGTTCTTCAAGGCGCCTGTGTGCGCCATGCTCACGGGTAACGGATATCTTGTTCACCTTCTTGGCATCATTCAAATCCGCTATGGAAATGTTTTCCTGAGCGTTTCGGAAGAACATGGGCTCAATTTCCGCCAGCGGCCCTACCAGCCAGAAACGGGAGCGATGCTTTTGTGTATCGGCTACCGGAAACAGGACCATCCCCTTCTTGTGCTGCAGGTCGTGATACCCGCGAGCCCAGGGCAGCAGTCGCACGGAATGCGGGTCGCGATCTTGTCTGCGGAGTATTTCCGCTATGACGCCCACGAAGCAGCCCGAGGGTTCACCGTCTTCGAAATAGGCATAGGGCGGGATGTTTTCGCCGACGATTCTCAAGTGATGGGCTGATGCGGAAAAGGGGGCCGCCAGAAGAATCGCGGCAAGAAGGGCTGCGGCCAGTGAAACGCGTTGCATGTCGAACCTCGTAGGCGTGAATCTAGCCTAGTTGGAGGTTGAATGGAACCCGTCTATATGTCTGAATGCTTTAGTCCGTGCAGATGGACCCGAGCAGGCGGATTTCGTCGCACCAGCCGTGGATCATATCCCCTTTCAGAGACTGGTGAAGCTGGAGCAACTGGGCAAGGGGAAAGTCGCGCCCCCACAGGGAGCGGTAGCCCACGACGCCGTGGCGTCGCAGGATCTGGGAGCCGAGGTTCCATACCGCCAGCGCCAGTTCGTCGCGCTCGAAGACCGTCTCCAGATGCCAGACGAGCGAGGGTTTGTCGCCGACCACCCTGCTGCCCGCAAAGTTCGTCTTGACGTGCAGCAGACTGCCTTCCGGGCGAACCGCCCATGCGTACAGCCACCCTTCGCCGAGCCATTCGAACTCGAAATGCCACGGGCCTTCGCCGCCGCGCTCGGAATATTCCGCCGCGTCAACGAGACAGTCGCACAGGTCCTTGAGCGGCTCCGAGAAGACCGAGGCAACGCTGAATTCGCAGGTCCTGTCCGCGGTGACGAGAGCGAGATCGAGCCAGCCCCGGCGAAGCTCGGTGAGATGCAGTGTGGGAGTGTCGTGTTCGGGCATTCGGATTCTCCGGCGCGGTTGAAGGCGTGGTGGATTCGTATCAGGCGGCGTCCTCGTCCGAGAGGGCCTCAAGCCTTCTGGATTCGAACATGCTGCCCCATTCGCAGAGCTGGCGGAGCAGCGGGATGATCGACTGGCCCAGCTCGGTGAGCGAGTACTCCACCTTGGGGGGGACCTGCGGGTAGACCTCTCGGTGGACGAGGTTGTCCGCCTCCAGCTCCCGGAGCTGCTGGGTAAGCATCTTCTGGGTGATGCTCGGCATGGAGCGCCTGAGCTCACTGAAGCGCAGCGTGCCCTTGTTGCCGAGATAGTACAGGATGATCGGCTTCCACTTGCCGCCCACGATCTGCAAAGTCAGCTCCATGGTGCAGTAGTATTGCCTGCCGTCCAGCGTCTTGATGGGGCAGTCTGCCATATATGATTCCCTCGGTATGTTTTTGGATACTATGGAACAACGCCGTGCGTACTTGCGTTTTGGTGTTCTTTAGCCCAAAACATGAGACAGGTAAAGAAAGCCCTGTTGGCTGAAATCAAATACTAGGAGGAAACATAAATGGAAGTCTTTGACGCAATAATGAACAGGCGCAGCATCCGGAAATTCACGGACGCTCCGGTGCCCGAGGAGACCGTGCGCGATGTGCTCGAAGCGGGCATGATGGCCCCGAGCGCGGGCAACGCCCAGCCGTGGCAGTTCGTGGTGGTTGACGCCCCGGAGAAACTCGCGGCCTGCAAGGAACTCAATCCCTACGCGGCAATGGCTCCAAAGGCTCCGGCGGGAATCCTCGTCTGCGGCGACACCAGCCTCGAGAAGTTCCCGGGGTTCTGGGTGCAGGACTGCTCCGCGGCCATCCAGAACATCCTGCTGGCGACTCACGCCAAGGGTCTCGGCGCGGTCTGGACCGGTATTTATCCGGTGGAAGAGCGCGTCGAAGGATTCAGGAATCTCTTCGGCCTGCCGGAAAATGTTGTGCCGCTGGCACTGATTGTAATGGGTGAACCCGCACAGCAGCCCACCGCCGAGTCCCGCTACAGGCAGGAGCGCGTGCACAAGAACGGATGGCAGGGCTAATGAAGAACGAACAGCCGACCGTACTGGTGCTTTTCGAGGCGAAGGCAGGATATGAAGAGCGTGCGCGCGAGGTGCTCCGTGAGCTGGTGCAGAAGAGTCTGCGCGACGAAGGGTGCCTTCAATACGACATGCACGAAAAGCCGGATCAGCCGGGGAGGTTCATGCTCTTCGAGCGCTGGGCTTCCCGTGAACTCCTGAGCGAGCATCAGGAAAAGGAATGGATGGCTGAACACGGCAGAAAAATTGGCGAAGTCATGGCCGCGGCGCCGGAGATCTCCTTCTGGACGCCGCTCTCCGAGAAGTGAGGCCGGCATTGTTCCCGGTCGGTCGATATTCGTTTTGATTCAGCGGGATGCATCCCGGGCGTGCGCTGGCGAGGCTGGCAATAAACCGCACGAAGTGATAAGGGTCGGTTGCAGCGGCGTACCCAATGCACAAAACGGATCAAGGGCCGAAGCCCGAGGAGAAGAACATGCGTGTTAAGAATCTTGTGCTGGCTGTGATGCTACTCGTTTCCGCGACCGCGGTGGCCGGTTGCGGCGCCATAATCGCGGGAACGGCAGCGGCCACCGGTACCTATGTTTACGTGGACGGACAGGCCAGGGCGGATTATCGCGCCGGTCTGGGACGGACCTACGACGCCTCTCTTGCGGCCTGCCGGAGCCTCGGCATGAATATCTCCGGACAGGAGATCGACGGCGATTCGGCCAGCATCAGCGCGGACTACCGGGGCGACGACGTCTGGATTCGCCTCTCGCTGGAGGCCGACAACTTCACCGAGGTCAGCGTCCGGGTCGGTCTGCTTGGCAACAAGGTCCGGTCCAGAAGGATTCATGACGCCATCGCGGCAAACCTTTAGGGCTGACCAGCGCAAAAGAGCAAGCGGCAGGCCGGTGCACCGGCCTGCCGCTTTTTAACGGCCCCGAAGTGCGAGCGTGACGGTCAGCCTCCGAGGTAGGCCTTTTTCACTTCGGGGTCCTCCATGAGTTGTTCGGAAGAGCCGCTGGCCACGATTTCGCCGGTGTCGATGACGTAGCCGCGGTGCGCGAATTTGAGTGCGAGGTTCGCGTTCTGTTCAATGAGCAGGATGGTCATGCCGTCCTTGTTCAGGTCCTTGAGCGCGCGGAACATGTCGTACATCAGAAGCGGCGCCAGTCCCATGCTTGGTTCGTCCAGCATGATGGTGGTGCTGCCGGACATGAGGGCGCGCCCCACCGCCAGCATCTGCTGCTCCCCGCCGGAGAGGGATTCACTGCGCTGCCTGCGTCGCTCGTCCAGACGCGGGAAGAGCGAGTATACCCGCCTGTAGTCTCGCTCCACGTCAGCGTGCGAGTCCTTGCGCGCATAGGTGGCGAGCTTGAGGTTTTCCTCCACGGTGAGGTTGCCGAAGATGTGGCGTCCTTCGGGCACGAGCACCAGATGCAGGTCGGAGACGACCTTGTCCGGCGGCATGGGGAGGATGGACTTTCCCTCGAACCGGATGTCGCCGGAGATGACCTTCGGCGCTTCCGGGGGCGGCAGGCGGGCGATGGACATGAGCGTGGTCGATTTGCCCGCCCCATTGGCGCCGATGAGGGTGACGATTTCGCCGCGCTGCACGCTGAACGAGATGCCGTGCAGGGCCTCGATGTTGCCGTACTTGACGTAGAGGTTGTCGATTTCGAGAAGCGGTGCGCTCATATCGTGTCGTCTCCGAGGTAGGCCTTGATAACCGTAGGGTCGTTCTGGATATCGTCGGCGGTGCCTTCCGAGATGGTGGCGCCGAAGTCGATGACCTTGATGAACTGGCAAAGGGATGTGACCACTTTCATCTGGTGCTCGATCATCCAGATGGTGATGTCGAAGGTGTCGTGAATCCAGCGCACCAGCGAGATGAGCTTTTCCACGTCCGCCGAGTTGAGGCCCGCCGCGGGTTCGTCGAGCAGCAGCAGCTTTGGCTGCACGCTCATGGCCCGGGCTATCTCCACGCGCCGTTGCAGGCCGTAGGGCAGGTTCGGCGGGTACTCATGTGCATAGTCCTTCAGGCTCATGGCCTCCAGCATCTCCCATGAGATTCGGTCGATGTTGGCCTCGCCCCTGCGGTAGCGTTTCGTGCGCAGAAAGGAGTCCCAGACCGTGTAGCCCATGCGGTAGTGCTGGGCGATGCGGATGTTGTCCAGCACGGTCATGTCGTGCCAGAGCCGGATGTTCTGGAAGGTGCGTGCCACGCCGCGCGCGGTGACCTGATGCGGCCTCATGCCGCGTGTATCCTTTCCCTGAATCAGAATGTCGCCTTCGGTGGGCTGGTAGAACCCGGAGACAAGGTTGAAGATGGTGGTCTTGCCCGCGCCGTTGGGGCCGATGAGGCCGACCAGCTCGCCGCCCTCCAGCGTGATGTTGAAGTCCGAAACGGCCTGTAGCCCGCCGAATCGCTGCGTCAGTCCGTCTATTTGAAGCAGTGGCATGGCTGGTTCCTATTTGAAGCTGTAGAAGCGCTTGAGTTTGGGGAAGAAGTCGGACAGTTCCCGGTTGCCCATGATGCCTTCGGGCCTGAACTGCATCAGCAGTACGAGGATCAGCGGAATGAGCACCCACTTGATGACTCCGGCCGATGGCTCCCAGTCGGGGATGACGGCCGTGACCGGTGTCAGGATGAAGTCGATGATGGACTGCGAGCGCAGCACTTCGAGCAGCGCCGTGAACAGGATGGCCGACAGCACCGCGCCGGAGAGCGACCCCATGCCGCCGAGATAGACCATGACCATGGCCTCGGTGGACTTGAGGATGCCGAAGGCGGACGGGTTGATGAAACCGACGATGTGAGCGAACAGCCCGCCCGCGATCCCCGCCAGCCCGGAGGAGAGCATGAAGTTGACGATTTTCATCTTGTTGGTGTTCACGCTCATTATCTCCGCCGCCACCTCGTCCTGACAGATGGCGTTGACGCCTTTGCCGTAGGTGGAAGAGACGAAGCGCCGGATGATCCAGACCGTCAGAGTCATGAATACCAGCACCCAGAACAGCATCCACGGCAGCTCGATGGTGTCCACCATGGCCCATACCGTATCCTTCATGCCCATGAAGCCGCTGGGCCCGCCGATGAACTTCATGTTCTCGATGCCCGAGATGATCATGTAGTTCACCGCGATGGTGATGATGGCGAGGTAGTCGCCGCGCGTCTTGAACGACGGCACGGCCACGAGGATGCCCGCCAGCGAGGCCACCAGCCCGCCGATGATGATGACCACCGGGAACAGGAACATGGCGTATTCGGCGGGGAAGAGCGGGTCGCCGAACTTGGACCCGAAGCACAGCACCGAGAGGATGGACGAGACGTAGGCGCCCACGCAGATGAAGGCCGCGTGGCCGCACGAGAATTCGCCCATGTTGCCGTTAACGAGGTTCAGGCTCGTGGCGATGATGATGTTGATGCCGGTGAACATGAATACCGACAGGGTGTAGTTGTTGATGAAGTCGTATTCATACTGGTTGTGGGCGATGAAGAGCAGCCCGACGCAGAACAGGGCGTATGCGATGTTGAACGTGTATTTCGTCATGATTCGGCCCCGCCTTAGATCTTGGTTGTGCGGGCCACGCCGAATAGCCCCGTGGGTTTGAGCCACAGGATGAACAGCAGGATGGAGAAGGCGAAGAAGTCGCGGTAGGTGGACGGAAAGACCGAGACCACGCCGATTTCGATGAAACCGAGCAGGAATCCGCCGACGAACGCGCCCCGGATGTCGCCGATGCCGCCCACGACGGCCGCGATGAACGCCTTCCAGCCGATGATGGCACCCATGAAAGGCTCGAGGATCGGGTAGGACATGGCGAAGAGCAGGCCCGCCAGTCCGGCGAAGCCAGAGCCAAGCACGAAGGTGAAGACGATGATGTTGTCGATGGGGATGCCCATGAGCGGGATGGCGAACTTGTCGTAGGAGATGCCGCGCATGGCCATGCCGATCTTGGTTTTGGTCACGATGAAGTTGAGAATGAGGAATACGGTCACGGCTGCGAAGATGACCAGTATCTTGAGGTTGGTCACGGCGACGCCGCCGATGTTCCAGACGGTCTTTTCCAGCAGCGTCGGGAACTTGAGCCTGCTGGCGCCGAACGCGGCGAGGTTGGAGTATTCGAGGATCAGGCCGCACATCAGGGCCGTGATGACCACATAGAGCCGGTGCGCCCCTTTTCTTCGCAATGGTCGGTAGGCGATTCGTTCAAGGGTGACCCCAACGCAGGCGGTGAGCATCATGGTCAGGGGAATGATGATCACGAACGCCAGAGCCGGGGATAGGCCCACCGTCGGCCCGAGCAGCATCGTGGCGAGGCCGAAGGCGATGTAGGCTCCCACCATGAAAACGTCGCCGTGGGCGAAGTTGATGAGCAGCAGAACACCGTAGACGAGGGTGTAGCCGAGCGCGATGAGCGCGTAGAAACTTCCCCACTGAAGGGCGTTGAGTATGTTCTGGATGATGAAGTCCACAGCAGTCTTTCCTATGAGAAATGTTTCCGTGTCGGTTCAGTCGGGACCCAAAAGCCCCGCGGGATCTTCCGTGTCTCGTCAAGCGGGCGGAGCCGTTCGGCTCCGCCCGGTGGCTGTAAGGGTTACGGGCAGACGGACTCGGCGAAGACGAAGTCTCCCTGATCGTCGATCTCGACGACCACGGCGCACTTGATGGGATCGCCCTGCTTGTCGAACTTCATGTCGCCGGTGATGCCGGGGAAGGACTTGATGGAGGCGAGGCCCTCGCGCACGAGCTTGCGCATCTTGCGGGGGTTGCGCTCCACGGTTCCGGCGTTCTGGATGGCCTGCAGCATGAGGCCGATGGCGTCCCAGGTCAGGGCCGCGTAGTCGGCGGGAACGGAGCCGTATGCTTCCTTGTAGCGGTCGATGAATTCCTTGGTGGCACCGGTGGCGCCTGCCGCTGCGTAGTGGGTGGAGAAATACTGGCCGTAGCAGTCCTCTCCGCAGAGCTTGATGAGGTCGGGGGTGCCCCATGCGTCGGCACCCATGAACGGACCCTGATAGCCGAGGTCCCGGGCCTGCGGAATGATCAGGGCGGTCTGGTTGTAGTTGTCCGGCACGAAGATGAAGTCCGGGTCGGCGGCGATTATCTTGGTCAGCTGTGCCGAGAAGTCCTGATCCTTGGCGCCGTGGGACACGAACGCGACGACGGAGCCTTCACCGTGTTTCTTTTCCCATGCTTCTCTGAACACGTTGGCGAGACCGTCAGAATAGGGGTTGGAAATGTCGAAGATGACCGCGGCCTTGGCGGCCTGGAACTTGGAGGACGCGAAGTTGGCTGCAACGACGCCCTGGAAATCATCGAGGAACGCTGCGCGGAATACCCACGGGCGATCAAGGGTGGTGTTCACGTTGGTGGACCACGGGGAGATCATGGGGACGCGGTTGTCGTTGCATGTGCCGCCGGCGGGAACCGCCTGGTTGGAGGAGTTGGGGCCGATGACCGCGACGACGCTTTCCTGCTCGATGAGCTTGAGGGCGGCGTTGACCGCGGAGTCCGGCTTGGACTCGTTGTCCATGTAGATGAATTCCAGCGGATACTGTTCGCCGCCGACTTCAAGCCCGCCGGCCTCGTTGATGTCCTCGAGATACATCTCGGCAGCGTTCTTGGACCCCTCGCCAACTTCGGGGATGTCCCCTGTCAGCGGCAGGTTGAACCCGATCTTGATGGGCTCGTTCGCCACGGCAGCGGTGGCCAGACACAGGCAGGCGGCGAGACTCAGGACGAGCGCGCCCAGTTTGCTGAAGCAATGACTCATTTCTTCCTCCTCAGATTGTGAAAGACAATACGGAAAACCCTCAAGTTCGATCAGGCTTACCCGATTGCTTCTCGAAAGAAAAGAGGTCATATTTTAACAAAAAAGACAATGTGATTTTCAGAATCGGTTAAAAGTGGACTTTTAAAGCAGCTATATTTGCAATGATGTTTAAAGAGGTTTGGCCTCCTTTGATAGTGTTCTAATTTTGTAAAAATCCAACCGAAGTTCGTTTTTTGAATTTTTGATGATTTTTTGATCGAAAAAGAGGTTGATGCGCAGTCACAGGCGCAAGGTTCTGCTCTTGGAAAAAGGCATAGAAAAAGGCCCACCGGGGTGGGCCTTCATGCGGAATCTTAGTGCAAAATTGTCGATTTTTATTTCGACTTTTTTTCCTTTCTTTTTTCAGCCTTTTCGATCTCCTCTTCGCGGAGGGCGCGTCTGAGAACCTTGCCGACCATGGTCTTGGGCAGCTCCTTGCGGAACTCGACCTGTTTGGGGACCTTGTAGTTGGCCAGCTTCTCACGGCAGAAGCTGATCACGTCCGACCTGGACATCTTCGTGTTCGGCTCGAGGACGATGTAGGCCTTGACGATTTCCCCGCGCTGGGGGTGAGGGATGCCCACGGTGACGGCCTCGCGGATGTCCGGATGCGCGTAGAGCACTTCGTCCACTTCGCGCGGGTAGATGTTGTACCCGCCGGAGATGATGAGGTCCTTCTTGCGGTCGACAATGAAAAAGTAGCCGTCCTCGTCCATGTATCCGATGTCGCCGGTGAAGAGCCAGCCGTTGCGCAGCACGTCCGCGGTGGCGTCGGGCCGGTTGTAGTAGCCTTTCATCACCTGCGGCCCCCGGATCACCAGTTCGCCCATTTTGCCCACGGGCAACGGGTCGCCCGCAACCTCCATGTCCACGATCTTGGCATCGGTGTCCGGAAAAGGCAGGCCGATGGAGCCGTTCTTGCGCTCGCCCCGGATCGGGTTCAGGTGTGTGACCGGCGAGGCTTCGGTGAGGCCGAATCCTTCAAGAATTTTCGCCCCGGCCATCTTGTATAAACTTTCGATGTACTCCACCGGCATGGGCGCCGAGCCGGAAACGCAGTACTGAATCGACTTGAGGTCGAATTTGGCGACGTTTTTCTGTTGCAGCAGCGAAATGTAAACGGAAGGGGCTCCGGGAAAGACCGTTGGTCGGTGCTTGTGGATGCCCTTGAGTACGTCCTGCGGCACATAGCGGGGGAAGGGGATGAGCGTTGCGCCTATGGAGATGGGCCACGTGCAGCAGGTGGTCAGCCCGTATATATGGAAATAGGGCAGCACGCCGAGGAATATCTGCGGGTTTTTGGAAAGCTCACTGAGCATGGCGCTGCACTGCTGGACGTTGGCCCCGAGGTTGAAGTGCGAGAGGACGCACCCCTTGGCGATGCCGGTGGTGCCGCCCGTGTACTGGAGCATGGCCATCTCGTCCGGGTCGATGTCGTCGCAGGTGTAGGTCTTGCGACCGGAGACAAGCGGCTTGAACGGCTGGACCTTCTTGCCGTCAAAGGGGATGGCCGGTTTCTTGCCTTCCCGGGCCGTCTTGACCCTGTAGAGCAGGTTCAACGGAAAGCGCAGAGAGTCTGCGATGGAGGTGAAGAAATATTTCTCGGTCGGCAGCTCGGGCATGAGTTTTTCCAGCTTGGGCCAGAGCATGTCCAGGGCGACCAGGAATCGCGCGCCGGAATCGTTGAACTGGTGAACGATTTCCGTTTCCATGTACAGCGGGTTGACCATGGTCACCACGCCGCCTGCGCGCAGGGTGCCCCAGTAGGCTATGAGCGTCTGGGGCAGGTTGGGCAGCATCAGGGCGACGCGGTCGCCGCGCTTGAGCCCCTGTTTCTTGAGATTGGCGGCGAAGACGCCGCTGAGCTGTTTGAGCTTGGCGTAGGTGCACGACCAGTTTTGGAAGATGATGGCCTTGCGGTTGGGCCACTTTCTGGCGGCCCTATCCAGATATTCGTGCATCGGCAGACGCTCGTAATCCAGATTTGGCGGCACCTCGGCATCGTACGATTCGACCCAGGGGCGGTGGAAGCTGTCCATGATATATCCTTCGAAACGATTATTGGCGGTAAAAACGGTTCGGCGGAAGGTATACCAGAGGGGCGAGGGGGGTCAACATTGGGAAGCCTCCCCCTGAAACCAGTGAGGCCCCGGTCGGACGGGACCGGGGCCTCTCGGGCGGGACGTATAGCATGGCGCCACAAAACGTGGCAGGAACACTTATGGTTCACGCAGGGGTAAAAAACAATAGGGACCTCCCATGTTCTGACCGGGAAAATCCCCTAGTTGTCGGAGGTATATGTATTAAACGAAGAGGCGCGCAGAAACCTCAGGCCGTGTTCGGATGAATGGGCACGGTTCTTGATAAAGGAATCGAGACGGAAAAAACCGCCAACATCTCGACACGGGGTAAAGCCGATCGTTTACCTAACCGATTATTCATTGTGTAGACGGTTTTTGATCCAAGTGCACTCCGCCCAACCGTAGGGGAATATGCGCTTCAGGCGGCGGTTTAATTGACATGCGGGACAGGCGCGGCTAGAACCGCAAGAGTTGTGAAAATGCCCATCGAGCCGGAGAAATGTTGAGTATATGAACGGTATGGAAGCACCAGCCGGTGAAAACCGGATCGTCAAACAGCTCATCTCGGAAGGGAACTACCTGAAGCCGAGCAAGAATACCCGCATCCTCGCGATGCTGGATGCGCTCTCGATCGACTGCGGACTTTCGCAGTTTGAGCTGGGCAAAAGGCTGAGTCTTTCCGGTGCGATGGTCAACCAGTACCTGCGGCAGATGCAGGCCGACGGTCTGGTTGAGTACGAGCCCGTCAACGGCAAGAGCTATCGGTACCAGTTGACCGAGAGGGGCGTCGCCAGACGCCGCAGGATGCTGGCCGATTATTCCTCGGAGACGGTGCGCATTTATACCACCGTCAAGGAATTCATTCGTGAACGTCTCTCCCCGCTGAGCGAGGCTGGCCTGCTGCGGCTGGCGCTGTTCGGGGCATCCGAGACCTGCGAGGTGGTGCTCTCCACCCTGCAGGACAGCCCGTTCAAGGTTGTGGCTCTGGTCGACAACAATTCAAATAAATACGGTCAATTGTTTCACGGTTACGTTGTTTCCTCCCCGGTGCTCATGGAGCAGTTGGATTTCGACGCCGTGGTGATCACCTCGTTCGGAAGGCAGGACGAGATTTACGCCCAAGTAGAGCCTCTGGCTCGAAAGAAGGGCATAGACATTGTGAGATTCTGATTATGGAACAGGTCAAGAGCGTCACGCTGCGGTCCGGAGTCACGATCGGCGAAGGTCATTCCTGCTTTGTCGTCGCGGAAATCGGCAACAACCATCAGGGCGATCCCGAAATCGCCGCGCGAATGATCAGGGAAGCCGCCCGTACCGGGGCGCAGGCGGTCAAATTCCAGAAGCGGCATACCGAATCGCTGCTCACCCGTGAGGGACGCGCCGCGGCCTATACCGGTTGCAACAGCTTCGGGCCCACCTACGGGGAGCATCGCGATGCGCTGGAGCTTTCCATTGAGGAGATGGGCGAGCTGAAGAAGCTCGCCGAGTCCCTCGGGCTGGTCTTCTTCGCCTCGGCATGGGACGACCCGAGCCTCGACGAGATCCTCTCGCTGGACGTGGAACTGCTCAAGATCAGTTCCGCAGAACTGGTGAACCTTCCGTTGGTCGCCAAATATGCGGCCGCGAACGTCCCGGTCATCCTTTCCACGGGCATGAGCTCCCTCGAGGAGATCGAAGCGGCCGTGGACGTCATCCGCTCCTATCATGACAATTTGATCCTGCTGCACTGCAACAGCACGTATCCGTGCCCCGAGGAGTGCATCGGCCTGCCCGTCATGGAAACCCTTTCCGAGCGCTTCGGCGTACCGGTGGGATACTCCGGACACGAACGCGGCCTCGGACCGAGCGTGGCTGCCGCGGCCCTTGGCGCACACGTCGTGGAGCGGCACTTCACCCTCGACAAGACGCTCAAGGGAACGGACCATCAGGTCTCCCTCGAGCCCGCAGACCTCGAGGCGCTGGTGACCATGATCCGCGAGACCGAGAAGGCCATGCAGGTGCGTGGCAAGATCGTTTTCCCAGAGGAGCAGTCGGCGGCCAAGAAGCTGCGCAAGTGCATCGTCTTTTCCCGCGACCTGCCTGCCGGTCACGTGGTGACTTCGGCGGACCTGACCACTCGCTGCCCGCGCGCCGGGGTGTCGCCAATGTACTGGGACGAGGTGGTCGGCGGCGTGCTGCGCCACAGCGTGAAGCACGAGCAGCCCGTACAGTGGGAAATGCTCGAGAAGCACGACGGCGAAACCCTCGAGGCGGCGAGCGCGCGGTATTGAGATCGGGAACGCGGATCGTGACGGGAAGGCGGCAACCATTATAGTTTGTCGTCAACCGTCTGATTCGTATTCACGTTTTGCGCCTGTTGCGCTAAGGTTCTCCAAATGCACCCGATGCGTCCAGGAGGGCTTCCATGAGCGCGGAACAGGATATTCTGCTTGAGACAGGTACCAATGAACTTGAAATAATTGAGTTCTTTGTTCACGAGAGTGTGGACGGAGAGCGTCACACGCATTATTTCGGGGTCAACGTCGCCAAGGTTCTGGAGGTGGTGGAGGCTCCGGACGGCCTGGAAGGGTCGGAGGCCGCCCCGCATCCGAGCTTTCTCGGAACAATCCCGCTTCGGGACCTCATCCTGCCCGTCATCGATTTGAGCGTCTGGCTCGACATGGAGCGAGACGCCGAGGAAAACGAGCCGATAATCGTAACGGAGTTCAACAACGCCGTGACCGGGTTCCGTGTTTCCGGCGTTACCCAGATTCACCGCGTCAACTGGCGCGACGTTGAGCCTCCCCCGCGCTATGTCGCGAGCTTCGATACCAACTGCATCACCGGCACGGTCAAGATTCAGGACCGCTTCGCGCTCATGCTGGACCTTGAACAGGTTCTGTCCGAGCTCGACGGCTCCGGCAGCCAGACCGGAACGGGAGAAGTGGAGCGTTCAGCGACCCGCTACCGCGCTCTGGTGGCGGATGACTCCACATCCGTGAGGGCGCTGCTCAGCAACAACTTTGCCTCAGCCAATTTCGAGGCAGAGGTGGTGGGCGACGGCGCAGAGGCCTGGTCCCGGCTGGAGAAGATTCGGGAACGCAGCCGTCAGGAAAACCGCAGTCCGTTGGAATATGTCGACGTTGTCGTCTCCGACATCGAGATGCCGCAGATGGACGGGTACACACTGACCCGCAAGATCAAGGAAGACCCCGTCCTCAAAGTCATTCCCGTCTGCCTCTTCTCGTCGCTCATATCCAAGGGCCTGCGCCACAAGGGCGAGTCGGTCAAGGCCGACGATCAGGTGACCAAGCCCGAATTCGACGAGCTGACCTCCCGGGTTATCCGGCTCATACAGGAATGGGATCCGGACAAAGCGGCTCGTTCCTGAGCTAGATTCCCCTGTTCTCGTTCAGGCAGCGCCTCAGGGAGCTCACTCCGCAGGAGTGATGCATGACCATAGGGATGTCCTTGCTTTTGACCACGCCCATGACTTCGTTGCGGGCCTTGTGGGAAATCTTGTTCGTGAACATGACCACCAGGTCGACACCGCCTACGCCGCCGCTTATGTTGCGTTCCTTCCCGGTGAAGAACTTCAGCTTGATGCCCTGCTTCTTGGCTTCGTTCATGTATTCCCTTTTCAGTCTGTCCATTCCGCCTACGAGTGCTGCGCACATGATGGTCTCCCTGTGTTGATATTGAGATTCGTTTTCAATTAAACAAAGCACGGCTCGGCTGTCAACAGGTTTGTCCGGGTTTTTATGATTCTCCGGGGATCCCGTGGTGGCCGTTCACGAAAGTGTATCGAGAATCTTCGTCATTCGGGACTATTGGACTACATGCTGGAGGCGCAGATTCATTGCTGCTGATATGGAGTGCGCCGGAGTTCGGCTGCGTGCCGAGCCGGGGCGGGAATAGTCATGCAGTGAAGGGGATCACGTTGTCGGCGAACTGGCGCACGGCTTCCTCGGCCGCATCAGTCCTGTTCACCTGATTGATCGTGTGTGCGTTGAGCATGTGGCTGACTTCCACGGCGGTGGGGATGGTGCGGAATGTCCATGCCTCGGCCCACGCTTCGCCGCGGAGGTAGGAGAGCGCCCAGCGCAGGGTGTGCCCATGGAAGTAGGCGGGGTTGGCGATGACCACGAGTGCCTTGCCGCGTCCGTCGAGCGCACGTTCGCGGAATCCTATCTTGCGCTCAACAGCGGTAAGCAGCGGGTAGGCGATGTGAAGGAATGCGCATCCGGACTGGGCGGCACGCACATGAAGATCCCACTCCGAATAAATGAAGTCCTCGCGGAACCGTTCCAGTCCATCGAAGGTCTCCTTCTTGACCACCACCGAAGGGCCGAGAACGTCGGTCCTGCGGATCGCTTCCTCGTCGAAGGGTGCCAGTCGCATCAGCCCGGAAGCTCCCCGGCCGCTCTTTTGCGACATGCGCACATAGTCGGTGTAGATGAAGTCCGCTTCCGGGACGTCCTCGCTGGCGTCGAGCACCTCGTCCAGATAGTGACGGTCGAGCCTATGCGAAGGGTGCAGGAAACTCAGGAGCGGCGCCTCCGCCTTGTCGGCCGCGGCGTTTCGCATGGCGGACACGGTGGCTTCGTCAGCCGTGGGGACGGTCTTGATCGGCATGTCGAGGGCGACTTCCCATACCCCAACGCTTTCGAGCAGGGGCTCCGGCGCGGCCACGATCAGTTCCGCACGGCCGGAGTCTTCATTCTGCATTGCGGCCGACTGTAGGGCGCGGGGCAGGAAGACATGCTCCTCGGCGAGCGTTATGATCAGTGAGGCTCTGGGGCTTCCTCTCATGTCCGAACCCTTCCGTGGGTTTTGCCTGCGACACGTCCATGTGCGCAATTCGGCTTCTTCGTGACCGTCTTATCGGCGCAGGGAGGGTATTCTTTAGGGCGGGGATGAAAAAAATCCTTTTTATGAAATGGCAGTGCGGGTTGCCACGCCTTGCGGGTTTGCGTATAAGTGAAAAGAAGCTGTCTCTTCGGATGGTTGGCAACTGTGATAATTCGACGGAGGATGCCGTGGCGGTCTTCAAGTGTCCCGATTGCGATTTCGAGAAACGCGTTGCCGACGATCTCGAGGGTCGGGCGGTACGGTGTCCTGTCTGCGCCGAAGTCTCGGTTGCCGGGGAAAGCCTTGATCTCAACATCGATCAGGGAGCGGGGCAGTTCGATGAAATCGCCGCCCCCGAGGATATCTGCCCCGATTGCGGCGCTGCGCTGGGCGTGTGTGATCGGCCCGGCGCTTGTCCGGAGTGCGGAGGCCCCGTGTGTGTCGTTCATGAAGAAGAACCGGAGTTGCCCGACCCGGATGACACCTCCGTGGACCTGAGCGACCTCGTGGACGAATCCGGCAAACCGTGGGAACCCGGCGAGCACCCGGATGATCCGGAGGGGCTTGAGGACGTTCGGGCAGGAGCGCGCGTGGAGCAGCGTGGGCGAGTCCTCGCCGGAGGCGTGTTTCCCAATCTCTTCGCCGGGATCGTATCCGGCCTGCTCGGGTACATTTCGGCCCTGTGCATGGCGCTCCTGGTCGGCTCGCAGGCCGACGGGGGCGTTTTTCTGCCCAATGCCGCCGCCATGGCGCTCGTTTCCGCCAGTGTCGGGGGTTTTCTCTTTTCCCTGCGAAGCAGGATTCCCTTTGCGCTGGCCGGCCCCGAGTCGGTCCTGTGCGGCGTTACCTTTCTTTATGCCGGGGCACTGTATTCCGGATTGGAGTCCGGTCCGGCCGATGCAGTGGTTCCGACTCTGACCGCGGGCATCCTCGCTGCCGGGCTCTGCACAGGGTTCACGCTCTACATCCTGGGGCGCGTGGGGGCCGGCGTCTGGGTCCGCTACACGCCGGTGCAGGTCATCGGCGGCGTGGTCGGCGGTATCGGATTTTTCATCGTGCTCGCGGCGCTGTCTCTCATGACGGGAGATGGTAGCGTACCGCACGCGGGGCTTTCGGTCTTCCAGTTCATGGATTGGGAGCGCATTGCCACGGCCGACCCCATGCGGGTGCTCCCGCCGATCCTTTTCGGCTTTTTCCTCTATATTCTGTCCGGACGCTTCCGAAACAGCCTGTGGCTGCTGTGCGTGCTGGTGGCAACTCTGATCGGCGTGCAGGCGCTGGAGATCTGGGGGCATGGCGGCCTCTGGACGCGCATCCTGCTGATCCCGGCCGGAATCCCGGTGAATGCCGAGGCGTTCCACGCCGAAGTGCTGAGTCTCGGCTTCTGGGACCGTGTACAGTGGCAGGTCATACTGGACAACGCCTATTTCATCGGCGCGCTGATGGCCATCGCGTTCATCAAGGTCACCTACCGGGGGACGCTTCTGGAGGCCGAGGTCTCGCCTTCCGAGGGAGGCGTGGGCGATTTCGAGTCAGTGGGTTTGGCAAATTTCGGCTCGGCAGTGCTCGGAGGCATGCCCGTTTCCTTTTCGCGGGGACGCAGCCTCGGTAGCCTCGCCATAGGCGGCAAGGGAGCGCTGGCTGGTGTGCTGGCCTCTTTGATCTGCGGCGGGCTCTACCTTGCCGGAGACGCGCCCGTGGGATTTCTGCCTCGATTCGCGCTTGAGGGAATGCTGATTTTCTTTGGCCTAGCGCTGATTCGCGACTGGATGTTCAAGGTGCGCTCCGCGTTCTATCGTCGTGACGATACCCTCGTGATGATGCTGGTGTTTTTCATGACCATCCTGCTCGGAGTGGTCATCGGGATCGGTTTCGGGGTGGCTTTCGGCGCGCTCATGAGCATCCGGCGCTACAGCCGAGACGGCGGCGTGCGGGGCGAGCTCTCCGGCTCGGTGTTTCACAGCAACGTGGACCGCTCTCCGGCTCAGGCGCGGGTTTTGCGCGAGGTGGGCGAGCACGTGCACGTGGTGAGCCTGCGCGGCTTCGTGTTTCTCGGGACCATGCAGGACATGGTGGAACGCATCCGCGAACGCATTCTCGATCAGGAAAAGCTGGACGTGGAGTACCTCATTGTCGATTTCGGCAAAGTCTCCGGCTTCGCCTCGTTTTCCAATCTGGGTTTCGGGATGCTGCGAAATCTCGCACTCGACGAGGAGCTCAACGTCATCTTTACGCGAGTCCCGTTCGAGTTGGAGGAGTACCTTGCCAAGAGCGGGTTCGCCATCAACGACATGGAAGGGTCATTTCGCATTTTCATCAATCTCGATTACGCGCTGGAGTGGTGTGAAGAGCGACTGCTCGAAGCCGAGGGCATGACCTCGAAGGCGCAGGGAACCCTTGTGCAGATGCTGGGACCGGCTTTTGCCGACGAGCGGTATGCGCAGGCTCTGGTCAAGGTCATGAAACGCATCGAGGCCAGTGACGGGGACGTCCTCTTCCGGCAGGGAGATCCCTCGGACACCATGTACTTCGTGGAAAGCGGATCGCTCGAAGTGGAGCTGCAGAAAGACGGCAGGCGGTTCAGGCTCAAGAAGGTCGGCCCCGGCGCGGTGGTGGGCGAGATGGGCATCTATACGGAGGCCCCAAGAACGGCCACGGTCAAGGCCGCCGAGCGGACCGTGCTGTACATCTTGACGAGCGAGAAGCTCCGTGCAGTGGAGCGCAAGGTCCCCAAACTGGCTACCGCGCTTGACCGCTATCTCATCAACCTGCTTTCGGACCGCCTCTCGGACGCAAATTTACGGGGACGCGAGCTGATTTAGTCCAGTGTCTCGACGTACTCTCTCAGGGCGTCGCGCCAGTGTCTTGGCGTGACGCCCGTTTTTTCGGTGAAGCGGGAGGTGTCGAGGACGGAATAGGCCGGGCGAACCGCGCGCGTTGGCCACTCGGAGGAGGAAATGGGAGTTATCTCGCACGGGATGTCGGACATGCCGACCGCGGCGGAGGCGAGGTCGTGCCATGTGGCGGTTCCGGAGTTGGTGAGATGGTAGACGCCGGTAGCGTCACGTTCCACGAGTCGCAGCGTGTTTTCCGCGAGGTCCGGGGTGTAGGAGGGGGAGCCGGTCTGGTCCGCCACGACCTTGAGTTGGTCGCGTTCGGCGGCAAGTTCCAGTATTCGCTGGACGAAATTCATTTTTCCGGGGCCGAAGAGCCATGCAACGCGGATGATCAGCGTATGCTTGTAATCCAGATCGAGCAGCCCCTGCTCTCCGGCGGCCTTGCTGATGCCGTAGACGGACACCGCGCCGGGGCGGTCCGTTTCGAGGTACGGCATGTTGGCGTTGCCCTTGAAGACGAAGTCCGTGCTGAAGTGTACGAACAGGGCATTGAAGCGAGAGGCCTGCGCGGCCAGAAGCGGCGGAACCGTCGCGTTGAGCGCGAAGGCTTTCTCTTCCTCGTCCTCTGCGGTGTCCACCTGCGTGTAGGCCACGGCGTTGAAGACCGCATCGGGTCGGAATTCACCCAGAATCCCGGCCACTGCGGCCTGATCGAGGACGTCCACATCCTCGCTCGAGAGCGCCAGCACCTCGGCGCCTTCCTCCCGCAGTCGCGCGGAAAGCGCCTGTCCCAGCAGTCCGGTCCTTCCGCCGAAGACGACGGCTCTCATCCCCTGAGTTTGCATTACGTCCGATCCTCGTACCATTGGTCCATGAAATTGCGGTAGGCACCGCTTTGCACCTGTTTCAGCCAGTCGCCATGACCGTCATACCATTCGAGAGTTTTCACGAGCCCGTCGCGGAATCCTGTAGTGGGGGCGAAGCCGAGTTCCTCGCGGGCCAGTTTGAAGTCCATGGCGTAGCGCAGGTCGTGCCCGGGCCGGTCCTTGACGAAGGTTATCAGCGACTCGGGTTTGCCGAGGATGGAAAGGATGGTGCGCACCACGTCGAGGTTGGTCTCCTCCGCGTCACCGCCGAAGTTGTAGGCCTGCCCGTCACGGCCCTTGAGCAGTGAGAGTTCCACGCCGAGGCAGTGATCCTCCACCCATATCCAGTCACGCACGTTCATGCCGTCGCCGTAGACGGGCAGCGGCTGATCCGACTTGGCCCTGAGGTAGATGAGCGGGATGAGCTTTTCCGGAAACTGATAGGGGCCGTAATTGTTGGAGCAGCGAGTTACCACCATGGGCATGCCGTAAGTCTCGAAATAGGCCCGAGCCATCATGTCTGCCGATGCTTTGCTGGCCGAGTATGGGCTGTTGGGAGCCAGAGGGGTGTCCTCCGTGAACTTTCCTTCCGGGCCCAGCGTACCGTAGACCTCGTCGGTGGAGACGTGCACGAAGCGGGAAATATCGTTCTGCCGGGCGCATTCCATGAGGTTCTGTGCGCCCTGAATGTTGGTGGTCACGAACGGGGAGGGGTCGTTGATGGATCGGTCCACATGGGACTCGGCAGCAAAGTTGACCACGGCGTCCAGGTGCGGGTCTTTCATCAGTTCCATGCACAGGTCGCGGTCGCAGATGTCGCCCTGCACAAAGGAGTAACGCGGCTCGTTCTGTTCAAGATCCAGAAGGTTCAGCCGGTTGCCCGCGTAAGTGAGTTTGTCGAGGTTGACGATCTGCCAGTCCGGATGCTTCCGGAGCATCATGCGGATGAAGTTGGTGCCGATGAATCCGCAGCCGCCGGTGACGAGAATTTTCATGTATCGGTCCTGAGAAGTCTTGTTTATCTGGGTGCCGGGAATCGTCCCAATCAATACAGGCAGCCCGGAAAAATGACAAGCGCGCTTATGCCGGAAGCAGGCCGGTCCGGCCAAGCGCCTGATAGAGAAGGATGCCGGTGGCCGTGGACTGGTTCAGGCTGCGAACGGCGTCGCGAATGGGGATTCGCACGTGACGGGTGAAGCGGTCCAGCACCTCGGCGGGAATGCCTCGTGTCTCCGGGCCGATCAGGATGGCGTCATCCGGTTCAAAGGCGAAGTCGTGCAGCAGGGTACCGCCGCGTGCGCTTGAACAGACCACGCCGCCCTCGTGCGATTGGAGGAAATGGTCGAGGTCAGGGTGCACGGTCACGTCCACGTGCGGCCAGTAGTCCAGCCCGGCGCGCTTGAGATATTTGTCCTCCAGCGAGAACCCCAGCGGCTCGATGAGATGCAGCGGGGTGCCGGTGGCGGCGCACAGGCGCGCGATGTTGCCGGTGTTCGGCGGAATTTCCGGTTCGTAAAGGACGATCTTCATGCGCGGCAAAATAGCCGCGAAACCGCTAGACGTCCACCTTGATTTCGGCCTTGCCCGGGGCGAACCCCTTGAGGGTGCTGAGCATGCCGCGAACCGTTGCCGCGATCATCTTTTCCACGAACGGGTTGGTGCCGAGCGGCGTGCCGTTGATGCTGATCTCCGCGGCGCTTTCAAGGGAAACGCAGTCGTTCACCGAGGCCTGTCCCGAAACGATTTCCGCGGCGAGGGCCTTGCAGCTTTCCCTTCCGCAGGCCTCGCAGTCCAGTGCGGGCAGGACGAAGCCGCGTTCAAGCACGATGTCCACCAGTTCCCGCGGGTCAGAGGTGTTCGGAATGCCGGGGATTTCGTACTTTCCGTAGACCGCGACGGCCAGTTCCGGGGAGAGCCAGTCGAGGCCTTCGGCGGGCTCCTCGTCCAGCACCAGCACCCGCGGCATCCAGCCGAGGTATTTGCCGCCTTCGACCACCATGAACTCCGCGTCCATCAGGGGCAACAGGTCGGCCAGCGGACGTACCTTGGGCCACAGGGCAAAAGCTTCGTTCGGGCCAAAGCCGAGGACGCCGGTACAGTGTTCGGCGTAACGGGCGGTGTCCGTATCCTGACGGTCGAAGCCGTGATTGGAATGCTTGGCGGCGGAAACGCGGATGCCGCGCTGTTTCAGTTCCGCGCAGAGTGCGAGGCCGAGAGTGGTCTTTCCGGCTTTCTTGGGGCCGACGATGGATACCGCCTTCATGCGTTTTCTCCCTGTGTGGTCTTCTGTTTCACAATGCTGCCGCGCTCCATGCAGATGACGGTGTCGCTCACCGCGTGCAGCCACTTCATGTCGTGACTGACGATGACCAGGGTGGTGCCGAAGCGCGACCTTGCGGAGAGCGCGGCTTCGCGGATGGTCGCGGCGCTGGCTTCGTCGAGACTTGCCGTGGGTTCGTCCAGAAGCAGCAGGGCCGGACGGAACGCCAGACGGGCCGCCAGCGCCACGCGCTGCGCCTCTCCGCCGGAGAGTTCATACCACTTCCGCTGACAGAATGCGACGGGGTCGAGTCCCACCAGTTGCAGTGCCTCGTGAACCCGTTCCTTTTCGCCTTCGATGCCTCGCGCCCGGAGTCCGAAGGCCACGTTGGCGAAGACGCTCTGCTTGAGCAGGAACGGCTCCTGAAGAAGAAGCGACACATCACGGTGCCCCGGGGCGGACGCGGCGTCGGTGCGCTCCCCGTTCAAAAGTACCGTGCCGAGGGCCGGGGCCTCGAGCTGGGCCATTATGCGCAGGAGGGTGGACTTGCCGCAGCCGTTTGGACCGCTCAGGCCGGTGATGCTTCCCTGTTCGAGGCAAAGGTAGGGGATGTCCAGCACGTCTCGCCCGCAGTACTGCTGGCGGATCTCGAAAAGTTCACAGATGGGACGGCTCACTGTCCGGCCCTCCGCTTGAGCGTGGCAACGCCGATGTTCACGGCGAACGCCACTGCCAGCAACACCATGCCCAGCGCTATGCCGGTGTCGAACTCGCCCTTGCCGGTTTCCAGCGCGATGGCTGTGGTGATGGTCCGGGTATGCCACTTGATGTTGCCGCCGACCATCATGGAGATGCCCACCTCCGAGACGATCCGTCCGTAGGCCGCAACAGCGGCGAGCATGAGGCTGTACCGGGTTTCCAGAATGGTTGCCGTAAGCATTTGACGCTTGCTCGCGCCGAGGGTGATGAGCGTGGGTTTGAGCCTCCTGTCCTGAGACTCCACGGCGTTGGCCGTCATGGCCACCACGATGGGCATGCCCAGCATGAATTGGCCGATGGCGATGCCGGGGATGGTGAAGAGCAGTTCAAGATCGCCCAGCGGGCCACGGTTGGAAAGGAAGGCGTACACCACCAGCCCGATGACCACGGTGGGAAAGGAGAGCAGGGTATCCACGATGGTTCGCAGGGCCTTCTTGCCGCGAAAGTCGTTGTGGCCGAGAAGAAACCCCAGCGGGATGCCCGCGGCCAGACATGCGGCGATGGAAAGCGTGGACACCGCGACGGTGGTCCAGATGGCGGAAAAAGTCTCGGGGTCGCCCCCGAAAAGCAGCCCGAAGGCTCTGATAAACCCGTTCAGCAGGTAGTCCATGGCCCGTCCGTGCAAAAAGCGCGGCGCAGAGTTGTTTTCTGCGCCGCGCGTCGTTGCGAGTTTCTGCGGTTACTTGGCGTTGGGGATGAAGAGTTTCTTGCCGAGCAGGCGGAAGTCGCCGATGGCCTTCTGCACGTCGGGGGAAGCCATCCATTCGATGAACTTGGTAGCGAGCTTGTACTCGGCCTTCTTGCACTTTTCAGGATTCACGGCCAGCGCGCTGTACTGGTTGAAGAGCACCTCGTCACCTTCCACCAGCACCTTCAGCGGCGGGTTGCCGTCGTGGTTGGCGCTGAACTTGATGAAGGTGCCGCGGTCGGTCATGGTGTAGGCGCCCTTCTCGGTGGCAACGGTGATGGTGGGCAGCATGCCCTGACCGGTCTGGATGTACCAGTCCTGCTTGTCGGGAACGGCCATGTCGGCGGCCTTCCACAGGGAAATTTCCTTCTTGTTGGTGCCGGAGTCGTCACCGCGGGAAGCGAACTCGGCCTTGGCACCGGCGATGGCCTGCATGGCATCGACCACGCTCATGTCCTTGATGCCGGCGGGGTCGGATTCGGGGCCGATGATGACGAAGTCGTTGTACATCAGTTCCTTGCGGTCCACGAGGGCGCCGGAGTCGACATATTTCTGTTCGGCTGCCGGGGCGTGCACGAGCACGATGTCCACGTCGCAGTTGTCGGCCATCTTCAGCGCCTTGCCGGTGCCCACAGCCACGAACTTGAGTTCGATGCCGGTGTCCTTCTGGAATTTGGGGGCGATGAGTTCATCCAGCAGGCCGGTGTTGGCGGTGCTGGTGGTGGTGGCCATCATCAGGCTCTCCGCAAGGGCCGAACCGGCCATGAAGGCGGTCAGCATCAGGCAGACAAGGGCGATTTTCAGGGATTTCACAGGGTACCTCCGCTCGTTGGTTGTCATTCCGTGTCATCAAGGCCGAACTCGTGGCTCGGCAGAACCTCTTCTCCCATGACTTCCGACGCCCGCTTACGGGCATACTGCTCCACGTCCGCGTAAAAGGCCGTGAAGCGTTCCATGAGGGTCCGACCCTCATCCGAAAGTCCGAACCGCTGTCCCTGGCCGGGAGTCTTGGTCACAAGCTTCGTCCCAACACGCTTTTCGGTCTTCTTGAGGCGTCCCCAGGCACGGCGATAGCTCATGCCCAGCTCCTCGGCCGCCCGCTTGAGCGAGCCGAGTTCATCAATCTTTCTCAGCAGCAGGGTGCTGCCGATGCCGATGTAAAGTTCCTGATCCTCTTCGATCCAGACCCGAAGTCGAAGCGTTGGTTTCGATCGCTTGGCACTCATTGTCACCGTCCAGTTTTCGCAGTTAGGGCAGGATTGCCTGATTGCGAGAATTAAGTCAACACGGACATAATACTAACGGTCTGACACCGCTAAAGGGAGACAGTCTCGAAGGTGGGGCCGTCCATGTCGATGATGAGCATGCTGCCGGCGAGCGGAGATTTCTTTCCGGCGAGAATGCGCAGGACTTCTCGCGCCATGACCGAGGAGACGAGGTTGACGGTCGGAGCGGGGCATCCGAGCCTGTCCTCGGCCGAGTCGTCCGTGCCCATGATGTCCCCCGGGCCGAGCTGTCCCGGCATGACCACGCCCACGTATCCGGTCCACCCCGCCAGAGCGCCCGTCACGAGCGGAACGCCCCGATCGGACGCGGCCTCCTGCAACGCCGGGCGGTCCCTGAGTCCGCCAAGCGCGTCCACGGCCACGTCGCAGTCTCGGAGCAGTTCCGTGAATCCCGAACGGTCCAGAAACACGGCTTCTGCATCGAACTCCACGGAAGGGTTGACGTCACGGCAACGCCGGACGGCGGCCTCGGCCTTGTCTCTGCCGAGCATGTTCATTTCGGAAAGCGCCTGTCGATTGAGATTGGATTCTTCGAACGCATCGCCATCCACAGCGCGGATACGTCCCACACCGGAGCGCGCCAATGTTTCCATCATCAGCCCGCCAAGCCCGCCGAGACCCACCTGCGAAACCCTGCCGCGAAGCAGCCCGATCTGATCCGAACGGCTGATACCGTTCATGCCACGCAGATATCGCCGAGGATACATTCCGTTCTCAAGCGCAAGCGCCTCGATTTGCCAGCCTACGGTCCCGAAACGTGTCGCGATCCCCGCGATAGCCTCATGCGATACAACAGGCGCCCGGCCGTTCGGCGTGTCGTCCTCGCGCGCACCGGTTCGCAACGCATCGAGAATGGCGGACTCGTCCATATCAGCCACCACCCACCGCCGGGAACAGCCCGAGGCGATCGCCGTCCCCGAGTTCCGTGTCCAGCCCCTCGCGAGCGCTGTTCACGAACATCAGGTGGACCTCATCCTCGTCAATGCCCAGACGATTCACCACAGACGCAACAGTCTCACCCGCCTCAATCGGAAAATCATCCGAATTCTCAGGCAGACGGCTTGCCAAGGTCGCAAAACATTTTACCTGTATTTTCATGCAGGCAATGTATCGCCACAACCGCCCCAAAGCAACACCGCAAGTCCATTTGCATCAAACCAGTCAATGTGATTAACTCGAATCATGGCTATCGATACCGCAGCATCGGCCATCTCTGCGGCCTCCACGGCCCAGCAGGTCAATGCAAACAACCTCGCCAACGTCAATACGGACGAATTCAAGGCCTCCTCAACCGTCTTCGAAGAAAACCGAAGCGCAGGAGTGCAGGTGTCCGACATCCGAAAGGATAACTCCCCCGGTCCCATGGTCGGCGGCACCGAAGGCTCCAACACCAACGTCGCACGCGAAATGATAGGACTCATGCGCAACGAGCACATGGTGGGAGCCAACGCGGCCGTCGTCCGAGCCCAGGAAGAAATGACCGGTCACATCATCAATATGATCGCCTGATCAGTGCCTCCGGCGGCTCTTCGAGGGCCCTCCGGGGGCTTAAGAACCCTTTTGCAAAAGGGTTCTTAAGAATCTCCCAAAAACCTTTGGCCTGCCAAGCCGCTTTGAGGCTTTCAGAAAGCCTTGGCGCGTAGGCGGCTTGGCGGGGACGAATGGCGGTTGCCGGTCGTAAGTGGCGGGAAGCGCTTAGGGGGAGAGCTGATGATCCAAGAAGTTCACACATGAATCTCCCTCAGCCAAGACGCAAGGCACCAAAATCCCCGTCAGCGGGGTTGCAGCTGTGACGCGAGTTCTGCGGCCGCATGAATCGTGTAGCTGCAACCCCGCTGACAAACCAGGGATTGCAAAGGGGGCCCGCCCCTTTGCCGGGGTGCAGGGGCGGAGCCCCTGCCCGCCGGAGGCACCCGGCTGGAGGCGTGCGGTGTGGTTCTTTAAAATCAAATGGTTACCATGTCAGGCAACCCTCTGCTCGGACCATTTTTCTTTTCGGTGGCTCGTGTTTGTGGCTTCAGGTCATGCGCAGGGCTGTAGCCTCAATCTCGGGACCCTGCGCCAGCCGTCAGTCTTCGCCTTCGACCTTGTCCCAAGGGGACTGGCCGTCTGCCAGCGTCTGCATGCTTTTGTTCAAAGCATCCACAGCTCGGTTGTTCTGGGTAAGCCGGTGGATGTATCGCTCGGTGGTGCGTTTGGATACATGGCGGAGCAATTGCTGGATATCCAGAATGTTCGCGCCGGCTTGAATACCGATGCTGCCTGCAAGATGACGGACACCATGGAAGCCGAACCTCTTCACGCCTGCTTTTTTGCAGAGTCTGCCAAGCCAGCGATTGTGAGTGTCTTTGACCATTTTATGCGTCTGGTCAAAGACATGTTCCGCTTTCCCGGCTTGCAGCTTGCGTTTTGCAAACTCGACCCGAAGCGAATCGGCCATGGGAATCAGGTCATATTCCCAGTCACCGCCGTTTCGCTTGCGGGTCCAGAGGCCAACGGTTTTGCGGTCAAAGTCGACCTCATCCCACTTGATACGGAAGATTTCGGACTTGCGTCCTGCGGTGAAGAAGGTGGTCAGGAGCACTAAGCGTTCGTATTCGTCCGCGAGATCCACCACAGCCTTGAAATCGACGAAGAGCGGGACATACCTTGGATGACGCTCTTCGGGGAACTTGTCCACCAACTGAAAGGGGTTGACCCGGTTCATATTGTGGTACTTTATCCCCCAGTGCCAAGCTGCGACGAGGTTTTTCCGGTCCTTGTTGGCCGCATTGCCAGTCTTGCGCTGCTTCAGGTTGCTCAGGTGCTCCAAGGCGAC
>NZ_JCANTV010000006.1:0-15053 GCF_059568665.1 Pseudodesulfovibrio halophilus DSM 5663
GGACTCAGAGCGTGTCCTGCGCGAACTGACTCGATAATCATCACGAAAAATCTGTGCTAGTGGACAAAAAACACCTAATCAACCAGATTAATAGAGAATTGCATCGACGCGAACCTACCCGGAAAACCAAAACCACTTGAGGTTCGCGCTACAATATCAATATACCCGTTTCAGGATCATACGTATCAACTGCTCCATGACTCTCCACACGACGCTGCCAATTCTTTCCAAGAAAATAAAAGCGCAGACTGTCCTTCTCCGGATTGATTACATCCAGCAACTTATGGCGAAGCCGAGCCCACTGAGCAGGGTCCACCACGCACTCAAACACTGAATACTGCACCCTTTGCCCGTAGCTCTCGCAAACCTTCGCAATCCGCCGCAACCGACGCTTTCCCCCATCATCCTCGAAGCTGACGTCATAACTGACCAAAACCAGCACAATCACCTCCAGAAAAACGGCGGATACCCGTCAAGATCACCACGTACCGCGCGGGCCAGCAACTGAGACTGCACATGAAAAGCCAATCCCAACGGAATGCGCTGCTGCAAAAATGGATGCATGACCTCCTTCTGCTTTCGCCTCTGCCAAGCGACCAGAACCCTTTTTCGAGTATCATCATCCATCAAAACCGCGCCGCTTTCCTTACGCACAAACCCCCGCGCAGACACCTCGCCCCGATTGACAAGCGACAACGCCAACCGATCCGCCAAAAACGAACGAAACTCCTCCATTACATCAAGAGCCAATCCGGGTCGTCCCGGTCTGTCGCGATGCAAAAAACCAACCTGAGGATCAAGCCCGACAGCCTCCAGAGCCGAACGCACATCATGCGCAAGAAGCGTGTACAAAAAAGAAAGCAGGCAGTTCACGGCATCAAGCGGAGGACGACGATTCCTGCCGACAAAACGAAATACCGTATCCTCGGCAAGCACAAGCTGGTCGAAAACGCCATAATAGCTGTTGGCCGCCTGCCCTTCAAGGCCACGAACCGTTTCCAGTGTCTGATCCTGCCGCAATCGAAGGGCGCAGTCGTCCAACACCGCAACGGCGTTCTGCATGAGGTCACAATCCAGCCTTCCCGCATGATCCCGCATGCCGCGCCGCAACACCGCACGAGAATTGGCAACCTTACCCGCCACAAAAAAACGGGCAAAGACAGCAGAACGCTTCGAATCCTCAGCGGCCCGATACTGCGCCCGCCTTAAAAGCACATTGCCGCTCTGTGGGCCGCGAACCCCGGCAAGAAAGCGGCCACTTTCAGTCAAGAAAGAAACCGCGAGACCTGCATCGGCACAATGTCCAAGAAGGAACGGGCTGCAAAGCACATTGCCGAAGCACACAATGCCGTCCAGCACATGCGCCGGGAACCTTTTTTTACCCCCATCTTCAGCCCGAATGACAACACATTCTCCGTCTTTGGAAAGATAACTCCCCTGAGACGTCACATAAAGCGTGTTCAAAAGCTTTTTCATGACTCAAGCCCCGACCGCACATAGGTCTCCACACTGCGCTTTCCCTTGCCGGGCATACACGCATCCCTGAGTGAACAATTCCGACACTTCGGCCCGTATTCCGCATCAGGAAGAGTTTCCTGACGAACCATCTCATGCACAGCAGAGCAAACTTCCTCAACCATCAGGCGCAACGAGGCATCAAAAACCACCCGCTCCCGACGACGAGGTTTGCCATAGAATATGGCCCCTTCCGGGACACGGGTTCCGAGCATCTCCTCAAGGCACATGGCCTGAGCACACAGCTGAACGCGGTCCCAGTCCTCAACTTTCGGACTTCCCCGCTTGTACTCCACCGGATAGGGATACTCCTTCCCGTCCGCGCCCCGCCGCATCTCAACAACATCAGCTATGCCGTATAGCCCGAGGGTGTCGCTTCGCAACGGCACACTTCGGTCTTCGGCCACGCCTCCGCGCCGCCCGGACGAACCGGAGTCGGCGCGGAGGTGCAGCAAACGCCCTTCAACCGTGAACCGATTCTCGCTCCAAACCTTTTCTACATGAATGAGCGCGCATTGGCGCGGGCAATACATGTAATGCTGCAATGCGGAAATCGGTCTCGTATCAGCCATGTCTAGAACTTGGCTTCCATACTTACGCCCTGCGGAACGGCGGATTCGTCGGCAACCACCTCATAGTCGGCAAACGCCCGGGCCGGCCCTTCGGAGCCTTCTTTGCGGTTGACGCGAACAGCCTCGAACAGCTTGTGGGCCGGGGCATTACCCAACGCATCGTCATGCTTGAAGACGATGAGCCCCCGGGGCGACATCTTGCCGCGCGCCGCCGAATGGTCGTGGTCAAACATGTTGGCAAGGGAGGACCAGAGCAGTTCAAGGTCTTCGTCCGAAAACCCCGTTCCTTTCTCGCCCTTGGCCAGATGCGAGGAAATGTATCCCTCGGCGCGATACAGGGCATACGGCACAATATGCTTGCGGCCCATGGTCCGCTCCTTCTCCAAATCCTTCTCATTGGTCACCGCCATGCGCGTGATGCTCACCTCCATGGGCACGATGGGCTCAATGCTCTTGGCAAAGGAGAACTGCACAGGGCCGCGCACCTGCCCGCAGTTGACTTCCGTGGTCATGACCGCGCCGAATGTTCTCACATCGAAGAAATTGTCGCACATCCAGCGCGTAACCTTCCGGGCGTCCTCCACCTTCTTTGGCAGTTTTTTCTTCTCCTGCTTGATGTCGAGTTCCTTGTAGGCCATTTCGTTATTGCGGTTCAAAACGGCCTTTTCGGCGACATAGATATTGTATCCGGCCTCACCGCCCTTTGCGATGTCCACGTAATTACGCACTTTGCGTTTCAGGCAGACATCGGTGACAAGGCCGTGCCCGGTCTCCGGATCAATGCGCGGCATATTGCCTGCGTCAGGGTCTCCGTTGGGATTGCCGTTTTCCACATCGAAAAGGTACACGAACTCATAGCGGTTGTTGATGGCGGTCATGGTTTATTCCTCCGTCTTGTCTTCGTTTTTGGTGAACATGGCCTGACGCTGCTGGTAGTATCCAAGGATAAACATCCCCTGCTTCTCAAGTGCCAAGCTGGCCGGGAACCCGTCTTTCGGATCTATTCCCGCCGTTATCTCCTGAATTCCTTTTTCATAATAGACAGCCAGCCCATGGTTTTCCTTTCGGATTTTTGCCAAACCATGCTGGGCATTACGCAGGATGATGGGAAAGGTGCGGGCCGGAGTTGCCGATGCCGAGCCGAAGAATCGGTCTTTCACACTGGCATTAGCGCCCGGAACCGCCTGCTCCTGAATGCGCTCTACAATGGCGAAAAGCCTTCCGAGCCGATACCCAATGTCGGTATTGTCCTTGTCGAGAGTCATCTGAATCTCCTGTTTCGCGTTACGAACGAGGTACGCCTTGATGATTGCCGCGCGCAGGTAATTTATCTTCTTGCCCTTGTCACTGTCAGAGTCGGCGCGCACGCGTTCTATGGCAGATGTGAGCAGCGTTCTTGGATACGGTCGGTTGCCGAGGATGGCCTTGAGCAACTGACCGGAGAGGAGCGGTGAGATGTTACGCGAGTCGCGCTGAGGGGCCAGCTCCCGCAGTATCCACCAGGGACTGGGGTGCTCGGGCTGATTGTTATATTCGCGCTTTATGACAAGCGCGGCGTAATGCTCCCCGAGGTTCCGTGCCGTATCGCCCACGGTGCCCACATGCCAAAAACGCACGGAAAGGCGCGCCGCATTCGGCGAGAGGCCGAGCACATAAAAACGCGTCTTGGGGTCGCCGAGTTCTTCGGGCAGACGCCCTCTGGCAATGGACTTGATGTGCCCGGTGAGCCGCTGGGCCAGTCCTTCGTCCTCAGGGGCCTTCCCGCCAAGAGCAAACCCGAACATCGGAGCAGCATCGCCCGACGGACCGTCAGTCCAGAATACAACCGTAGTATCGCCCACCTGAACCTTCCGCTCATTCGCGGGGTCGAGCAGATAATTCAGCGCTGTCGTGTACGCAAAAGCAGCCTTGTCTGAAACAGGAGCGTTGAAGTTCTGCTTTTTGCCGAAGGATACAGCTGCATCGAAGTTGAAGGAAACCAGCGAGGCGCCGGAAGTCTGTGCGCCCGGTACTCCCTTTATCTTGGCATGCGTTGGGGGAATTGGTGAATCCTCACCGGTGACGAGACACATCCCCTTTTCGCTGTTCGCGCTGCCAGCCAAGTGGGCAACCCACGCCTTGCGAAATGCCGGACGCTCATGGATAAACTCCAGATCGCCATCCAGACGGAAGACCACGTTCTGATCGAGAAGTTCTTCATAGCCAGTCAGTTCTTCAGCTTGTTCCGACTTCCACTGTTCCAGAAAAGCCAGAAGAGCGCTGGCTCCATCGTCATCCACTTCAGAAAGAACCTTGGCTGCAAGCTCCTTGAAGGCCGCATGCGTCTTGGCAGTGCGCTCTGGTTTGCCCTTGCTGTCCACGCCAAGAACATACCCGGTATTGTCCCAAGCGAAGTTGGAAGCAACGCCTACGGAACGACCAATCGGCCCCGGCACCTCGACGCGTTTTGCGCGCCCCTGCTCGTCTCGCAGGTCAAGTGGCGCTCCGGCCAGATTCCCTTCACGGTCGAGCGTCAGGCAGAAATGAACACCCTGACGGCCGAAACCGAACTCAGAAACACCGACGTTCGGGTCTGCCAGTAGTCTTTCATAATAATCGTGCAACGCTTGCAGAATCATGCCGCCACTTCCTTTGCGCGGCAGTCGATGACGCCGTTTTCCATTGCGGCCCGGAAGAACACCGGCACCATGCCCGACCGGTAGTCGATATCGTGCAGCATCCAGCCAAGATCACAGGCCCCCTCAAGCTCGGAGTCAGGGATATCTCCCTCCACAAGCTCGAAATGCGCAGGGAACTCCCTGCATCCCAGATAGGGACGGTGGAAGCATTTTCCCTTGGCCGCCCGGCGGTTGAACATATCCAGATGCTTGCCGTCGTTGCGGTCCTCGTCTGACGTATATTCAAAATGCGCCTCGATGACGTACTCCACATCCCGAAGCACCATGGCTGCCCGCTGCTGCCGGTTCTCCTCGACATGAAGACGAAGGGGCGTGCTGCCGTCCTTCATGGCAGCATTGACACCACTCCCCCCCTTGACAGGCACCTTGGCCGCAACTTCGTTACGACGCACATTGTCAAACCGGATTTCCTTCATGACGTGAATCCGGTCCACCACCCACTTTATCGAAGGCTTCCAGTAGATCGCCTCCAGCAATCCACGCGCGGCGGACGGCGTCATAACGTCGTAACTGACCCGCTCCACCTTCATCTCAGGCCTCGTAAAACAGGCATAATCGCCCCAAACCTTGAGCCGTACTCCTCGTGGCATACACCCTCCTTAAACCCCACAGATACAGAAAAGGACACAAACAGAAATAACATATAATAAGTAGCGTATTAGCGGCCAAAGCCGTCCTGAGACAAGAAGTTTTATCAAGAAAAACACACACCCCCTTTTTTATCCTACAATCTATTTTACCCTAAAACACCTAACGGCTAGACACAGACTACACCCTCTGGGCAATCATATAATTATAATCATCATATTCATTGAATAAGAAAATGCATCACAGATTGACACAGGGGTGACACCTTTTAATCTTCATAATCATTGTTTCAATCCACACCCCTGCGCCAGCTTTAAACATACTCAACCAAACACTCATTGTCAATTTTACATATTCATTGAATCTCAATTTAACAATAATACCATACTGAGTTGTCCTAAAGAATAAACTCAGATGCATCCGGCGCCCCCGCAGGAAACGTCAGGCCGAATCGCTTGTCATAATACTTCATCGCGCGCAAAACCGGATACTCGCCGAGGACCATTTCCACGGCCCCAGCCCGATCCAGCGCGCGGAACTGCCCGTCATAAACCTGTACCGTATACTGCTGAAGGCTCCGAAGGATGCCCCCATGGTGTTCCGCATACCGCAACTGATTGATGAGCTTGTCGGCATCCTCGTCATATGGGATCATCACGGCGATCATCTTGTTCTCGATAATCCTGAACCGCTTCGCCGCTTCGGCAAAGAGCCATTCACCGCTGGGGTTTTCCAGCAACTTGCGAATGTTCTTATGATCAAGCCGGTCACTGTTCAGCCAATACGCCTGCCGAAAGTACTCCCGTACAGCCTCGGGCGCGAAAGGTTCGGCCCCTTTGTCCGAACGCAGGACGCTCTCGGTGCAGCCTGCCTTTGTGGCAAAGGCTCTGACCACCCCTTCTTTCGGCGTGAAAACATGAACCGGGGCGAGGTTCTCTCTTTCCCCTTCACGGTTGCAGCGCCCCGCGGCCTGAATAATGGAGTCAAGTCCGGCCATTTCGCGGATGACTTCCGGGAATGAGACATCAACCCCAGCCTCGATGAGCTGCGTGCTGACCACACGGCATGGCTCTCCCGCAGCAAGGTCTTTCCGGATCGCCTCAAGCGCCACGGTTCGATGTGCAGGACACATGAGCGCACTCAGGTGGCGGGCTCCGGGCTCATCTTGAATCATGGAAAAAAGCTCTGAAGCTCGCGCCCTGGTGTTGACGATGCACAAAACCTTCTCACGCTCCCGGATCATATCCGCCACCTCGGGAAGCGACTGCTCGCCACAATCTTCCAGACGAGTTCTGGCAAATGCCGAGTGCATCCGGACCGGGTCGGGCGCCAACTCCCGCACACCGTCAAGACCACAGACAAGGTCGCACTTTTCCAACGCAGGCTGAGTTGCCGTACAAAGCACCACGCTTGATCCGTAATTCGTCGCCAGCTCCTCTACAGCTCGCAAACACGGATCAAGGTACTCCGTCGGAAGCATTTGAGCTTCGTCAAGAATGATCACCGATTTGGAGAGATTATGTAATTTGCGACACTTGGAAGGTTTGTTGGAGAATAGCGATTCGAAAAACTGAACATTTGTTGTGACAACCACCGGCGCGTCCCAATTTTCGCACGCCAGTCGATGCCGCTTCGCCGCCGGGGATTCATACGAACCCTCATCCGCATCATCCTGTTTGTACGTGCTGTGATGTTCGATCACGCCTCCATCCGAGAAAATGCCACGAAAGACTTTGGCATTCTGTTCAATGATGGAGGTATAGGGAATAACGTAGACGACTCGCCGCAAACCATGACGCTTCGCATGATCGAGGGCGAATGCCATTGAGGTAAGCGTCTTCCCGCCGCCGGTTGGTACTGTTAGGGAAAACAGGCCCGGTTCCATGGCCGCATTGGCGCGGCAATGAGCCAGTATCTCGGAGCGCAGGGTGTTTATCCGGCTGTTCGGCTTAAATCTGGAAAGATATTCATCAAGAGACGAACTCAACTGTCCGAAATCAAAAGCTTCTGGACGCCATGCAGCCTTTGCCTCATCCATGAAGCGTTCGGTATCCAGATAATCCGCATCCACCAGCGCCGAGAAAAGCATCCTGGTGAAAAAGCTGCATGAGAACACACTATTCGGCTCAAACGGAAAGTCAGGAATCCTCAACTTTTCAAGTGGATTTTCGATGCCTGACGGTAGGTCATCAGCCCCCTTGCAGAGCAACTGAAGTGATTTCCCGTTGCCGTAATCCACGGCATCCGGCAGGCCGCCATGATGCCCGGCCACGCAGTAGGCAAGGATCTGACCGAAAGGACTGTTGAGTCTCTTGAGAAGGCGCGCCCCTACACCTTTGTGGTCTTCATACGCAGGCGAAGAGTCTAGAAGCTTTCTTTGAAAGGCAGGCCGGGACTTACCAATATCATGAACAAGACCAGCCGCTTGCCCCCAAGCTTCCGCACCGTAGAAATCCGCAAATCGTGCGGCTAGTGCTGCTACGTTTTTGGAGTGCTCCTCAAGAGATTGCCACGAGGGCTCTTCCAAACCTGCTTTTGTGTGCGCATATAGAGGCATTGGATTTCGGCCTGCCGGTGAATGAGTTTTAGAAGATCATACCTTTCACTATACCGAACATAACTATTGCGCAAGGCAGATTATTTCCAAACGGCTTCTTAGATATATGAATGCATTCACATTTACTCAGTTGAAACCTCCACCTCACATTCCTGTTCTTCGTCCCAGTCCATGATCTTCCAACCATCATCCATGAGTTTCTCTCGCTGCACGCCAATATAAGGATCTTGGTCAATCCCGATGCAACAGCGTCCAATCTTTTTGGCCACTCGCACAGTGGTATATGTGCCGCCGAAAGGGTCCAGAATAATGTCTTTAGGCTTCGCGATGCCTTCCATGATGTATTTGATAAGCGCCTCCGGCTTCTGGGTTGGATGTACAACGCCATCAGCTTTGAGCCGCTCGTTTCCGGAACAAATCCCCGAGGTATAATGATTCAGGAAAATATCTTCACGGTTAAAATATGACTGTGAGTTGTATGCATGGACCGCCAACTCGACGCTCTCTGCAAAGCATCCGAGTTTCTTAAATTTGCCTTGTACAGGATTCGTCTTTACCCATGCAAATTTGGTAATATTAGTGAACCATTTAGATAGTTCCATGTACCAAGTCCCAAATTGAAAATCACTGCAAAAGACAAACACGCTGCCCGTCGGCTTTGTCACTCTTCCAAATTGATACGCCCACCAGTCAATCGGCAATCCATGCGCATCCCATGATTTCCCACCTATACTCAGTTCATAGGGAGGATCGGTAAGAATGCAATCAACGAAATGCGCATGCGTTTCCTTTACGAAGTCAACGGATTCCTGCCATAAAATGTAACAGTCATCGCTCTTCATGTACGGCAGAGCAAGAAACTGATTCAAGGACATTGGCTTAATCCTTCTCTCTCAATACAGAAAGTGCCTGTTTTACGTTATCCGGATAGACGTCTTTGTATTTCAATAACAATTCCCGCATCTGGTTCAGAGCATGAATCCTTACATCTGAGACTTCTTTCCGCCTTCTCTCTCGCTTTCTCGGATCTTGGCTCGAATGACACCTATGTGCCAGCTTTGCAAAGTTCTCATCTTCAACTAACATCGTCGTGATGAGGTTAAAAATATCTGGATACAAGACAGAAAGGATAAGCCGCCGAAATGCTGTAACTTCAAAACCATAAACCCTCGCAAAATCGTCAATTTTATCAATTGGAATCTGATTTTTTCCGTGTTCGATTCTGTTTATGAAGCTGATGCCGGAATACCCCAAGGCGGACGCCACTTTTTCCATTGAAAGCCCGCGAAGCTTACGTTTTGTCCGCAAGTATACCGCAATTTCAATGAGTAATTCTTTTTCAATTTTTCTCATATACCCTCACTGGATGATGCATGTTTTTTCCCTAACCAAATAGGGTTATTTGCCACAGAAGTCGCGATTGATCAAAAGCATCCCCTGAACCAGAGTCGTCCATCCCCGTCACCGTCGCCTGAGATCGACACGGCACGGGTAAGGCGATTTGGTCAAGGCCGGATGACCGCAGGGAATCCGCCCGAAGGGCTTGGCCTTGACCAAACCGGTGGCCGTGCCAGGCTGCGGGCAGTCGACGGACGGCAACAAGAAATCTTCAGAAAGACGGGTCCACGACTGGAATTCGCCGAAAATGACGTGGTATGCGAATTCATAAAACCTGACACAAAGGAGGCACTACCACCGATCTGGTCGTCATAAGTTCGTGATGAAATCCGAACTGATGACGACGTACGAAGCCTACGGCTTCAACGCTTACCGCCGTTTTTCCAAAACAAACGGCATCCTTTCCGAAACAAACGCCGGTTCAACACAACCCCATCGCCCGATGAACAGCAGGACCTGTGCGCCTGCAGTTGCCAAAGTCCCCGACGGTCACAATTCCGCATCTGGCGGACGTAAGACGTATGCGCTTACGTTGTGACACCCCTTATTGAATGGACATATGAAAGCTTGCTTTCACTGGGAACAGGGCATTCATTTATCCCGCTTTGTGCGTTGTGTGGCAGCTTCTGCCACGGGTTGCCCTCTTTGGGCAGCTTGGCCCACCTGGAGATGAGGCGGTATCGCCGTCTTGTGTCCGGGAATCGAAAGTTGATCTTTCTTGTCCGTTCGGCGCTATGGCTACGAGCCAGTCTTCCGTTTGACATTTTTCAGGCGTCCCCAAGGGACGACGGTTCCGCAAGTCGTATTCTCAACAGAGCATCCCTGCGTCTGATTTTCCCTAATTCCCATAAAGCCCCTTTGTTGGGGCTTTTGCTTTTTCTGGAGCATGCTTCAAAGAAAAGCAGGCAAAGGGGCGTCTTGCCGCCCCTTCAAGCTTCCGGCCTTTGACCCTAACCAGTTAGGGTCAAAAACCGGAAGCTTTCATCCCCCACGCGCGCGGTCCTTGGCCGCGCCCGCCAGCATGGCCTTTTGCCGTTCATCAATTTGGTTTCACTTCGCAGAGCTTGCTTCGCTGCGCACTGCTGCGTTCAACAAAATTTCTTCACGTCTGCAACGCCATGGGGTGGCTCCTTTTTATGCTTTGCAACAACGCATGAAGAATCCCGGAAAAAGAAAAGGACAGATCGGCAGAAAAAAAATGATCTTTTTCAAAAAAAACCTACCCGCGACTATTGCCCCATTTTCAATCACATGATTTGTAATGGAGGATTGGCCTTGGGCAATCGTGCCTGGCCGCAAAAATGAAGTGCAGACCGGACGTAAAGACGTTGGAGGCTTCGACGTGCACATGAGGTCACTTCAATGGGAGAAATCAAGTTTCTTACGATCAAGGAAACCGCCGACATTCTGCGGGTGTACCGGGCCACCATCTCGCGCATGATTTTAGTTGGCGAATTGCCGTGTGTCGAGATACGATCCAGAAAGCTGGTCCGGGAAGAGGACCTGCGTGGGTTCATTGACAGCCAAATCGGAAACGTGACGGCGAACGAAAGTCCGAAGGAGAAGTAGCCCATGGCCACTGTCACCATCGCGACCCGTTCGCTTAAAAAGGGAAAGACCTACGTCGTCAACTACAAGGACCCGGAAACGGGTCGCAAGAAGTACCACAAAAGCTTCCGCCGCAAGGATTTGGCACAGGAAGAAGCAAATCGACTGCGCACCTTGCTGGACTCCGGCAAGCCCCTTCGCAAGGAAAAGGGCCGCACGCGGACGGCTTCGACCTTCGGCCATGCCGCGAGCATCTGCAAGGAAGAATGGCTACGGAAATTGAAGGAAGAAGCCATCTCCGAGAGCACCTACAAGGGGTATCAGACCTTCCTCAAACCCGTGCTTGCCGAGTGGGAGCACGTCTTGCTGGAAGAACTGGATGCGGACACCATTCGTGATTACCGGGTGCAAGTGGCGGAAAGCGGAAGCAACGTGCTGGGGAACCGCCGCCTGTTTGTCATCAAGCAGGTATTTGCCACGGCACAACGCAGAAAATTGATCGAACACGATGTTGCCGCCGGCATCAAGTATCTGTCCGAAAAAGCGAGTGAAAGAAAAACCGCGCAAAAGCCCATCGAAATCGACGCGTTGCTGGAGGCGGCTTCCAAACGTCGCTCCCGGCACTACCTGCCCTTGGCCATTTTGCTGGCAGTCGAGCACGGATGCAGCATGCAGGAAGTCCGGGATTTGGAGTGGTCACAGGTTGATCTGGACGAAAACCAGATCACCTTTCACCACACGAAAAACGGCGTGACGCGAACCCACAAGATCATGCCCCGCACGAGGCAAGCCCTGTTGGACCGAAAGGTGTATCTGGAGACCTACCGCCGCAAGCGCGGCGTGGAGGTCAAAGGAGAGTACGTCGTGGGGCATCCCGACGGAACCCTTCGGAACTTCCGCAAGGCATGGGAAGGTCTGTGCAAGGACCACGACTTCGACGACTTGCACTTCCACGACCACCGCCACACCTACTGCACCAATCTCCTGCTCTCCGGCAGCACCTTGAAGGAAGCGAGCGTCATGATAGGCCACAGGGACCTGCGCATGACCAACCGCTACAGCAACCTTGAGGACGTCATCGGAACCAGCGCCCAAGACCGTCTGGCCGCGCGCTATGCCAAAGCAAGCAACGACGAATGACAGCATGCACACCATGCACGCCCGAAATCGCCCGTCGGAAGCTGCGGACACATAGCGGACATATTCGGGAATCCAGCATAGGACACAACAAAAAATGGCTTCGGTAATCTACCGAAGCCATTAAGGAAAATTGGTGGAGCTGGACAGAATCGAACTGACGACCTCTTGAATGCCATTTTCATGGCAAGACGGCCCACCACACTAGTTAAACCACTAAAATAACGTGACCTTTACCCGCTTCCGCTGTGATTTGACTTAGTGTGCATCGTGTGCATGACGCACCAGATTTCAGGTGGTTACGCATAGTGCTGCTGGGTTTTGTCCCACAAAAGGGCCACACAAAGCCCCTCCAACAGGGCAATTGATGATAATTGGCCACAAAGATTGAAAGACTTAAAACTACATTTTTATTTAAAAATATTCGACATTACCAATGTAGGGTTGCACAAATCATTGATAACAGCCAGCTGTTGTCTATTTATGCGCTGTTGTCCTATTTGAAATAGAGAATAGCTCGACATGAAAAATGCGTCGAGCGAGAAAGAAAATCACAATCATGGGACAGTCATCAAGGCTATCCTTTGATCCAGTCGAGAAATGTTGTCAGCACGACTTGATCTTTTACTTTGTGAGCCAAATCATTATCTTCAATATCGGCGATGAACCTAACCCAGTGTTTTTCACCTTTGCCCGTAAGATGCAGAACGCATTCTATATCTCCCACCGGCCAAGCCCAGATATTATGATCGTCTTTGACGGATTGATGGAGGTCAGCAATGTGTGCCGCACATTCGGGCGAGGCTGCACATTCTGCGTATGCTTGGGCGGCCGTCATGTTATCGTTGTTTATGGGGAGCCCCTGACCGTTCAATTCGATTTCATTCGCCTGCTTTCTTACGTCGAAATAGGCTTTACACGCCTCAATTTTTGCATCCGGAGCAACGATGACTCCATACTCTTCTCCTTTGCAAAAAAGGGCATCCAGATCGACTACAGCTTGATATGGTATTCCCATGGCGTTAAGAATTGCTATCGCCTTACCAGTATTGCCGCTCCCGCCAAGAGGGACGAGTGCAATTTTGTCGTAGGACAAAGTTTTCCCAAAAGTCTTCTCGTATAAAACTGGGATCAACCTTGCTTCCGTACTGCCTTCAACAAGTAGTACCTTTTCCGAAAAAAGTATCTGGTTTGAGTTGGACAAGGTGAACAAGGTTTCTGCTTGCGCTCTGTTGCCATTGATCTTGTCTTTTGCTGCCGACGACATTGTCGGCAGCACCTTGGTTCCAAAATCGTTTTTCCGAATAAGCAAGGTATACGGAACGTTTTTTCTTTCGATCAACATTGGTGAGTGGGTAGAAAAAATCACTTGATACCCAACATTAACAAGGGATTCCAAGGCGGCACGAACTTGTTCTATGGCCTGTGGGTGAAGATATAGCTCGGGTTCATCTATCAACAAAAGACGACATTCAGGATCGTCCGCAGCCTGGGTGTGTTCGGCCAAGCACCTGACTAAAGCCATCTGGATTGTTCGTTGCGCCCCATGCCCCATGCTGTCGAATTCATGCCAAGTTTCGCCACGATGTGGGTCTTTTACCTTGATAGTGCCAGCTTTGAACAAGGTGTGAATCGAGGGCGCCGGGATTTCAGATCGTATTTCAATACCTGGAAAAAGATCTACCAAGGCACGATTGGCCGAAGCATCTATCTTTGTCAGCTCTGGCGCTCGTTTGTCACCTTCGGCCGAGAGGATTGACTTTAACTCATCTACTGCATCCGAGATTTTGACCCCATGTTGTTCCTCAACGCTTCCCAGCACATCTTTCAGTAGCTTGCCCAAAGTCGAACTGGCGGTGTTCTTTGCCACATCTTGCGATGCATCGGCCATCGCTTCGATATGGATTGGAGATGGAAACAGCTTTGAAATCGCAGCATCAATTCCCGCAGGGTTCTTGTCCCAAGAGTCCTCATTTGAAAAGTCTTCACCTGGCCGCAAAATGAACAGGGGCCTGTCGCCTTTGGTGCTGCCAGGTTTTGCTTGAATACGCTTGATAAACAATACCCCGTCATCAGAGATATACTTTTCGATTTTGGCCTTGTGCTTTGGGTCAAGCTTGTCCAACAACTGTTCCGAGATGCCCGATAACTCACCGATTCCTATGATAGGCTGAGTGATATCATTCCCGCAAAAATCATTCTCCGTTATCCCACCCGATGGCGACAGCAACCAAATGATGCCCTGTATAATGGTTGATTTGCCAGCGTTGTTGTATCCGACCAAGGGCGTGAACGAACTCAATTCGACTTCGATATCATGACAGGACCGATAGTTTTTCAGCCAAATTTTCTTCAAACGATGCATAGGGACTCCGTGTTGGTATTTTGAATGGAGATTTCATTAATTTTTTCCCTTGGCAAAACTGATTACGACGATACTATACTTGCGCTATACCCCAAGTCAATGCGGAGAAAAAAGCTGTTGGTAATGTGTTACAAATTTCATCCAAATTTTATTCTCATAATCCCCTGAAAAAGGGGAGCTAACCTCTTTTTTTTGTTTTTCGACTGGGTTTCCAAATAGTTGCGCCTTTCTTCGTGCGAGGACGATCATTCACCTCTATCGCTCTGACATTATTTGGTTTTTATTCCATACAATAATCATCGAAGTCTCCGAGTGAAATATGCACGAAACCCACTTTCTGCTTTCGGCGAAAGCACGCACCACGTCTGTAAAGTCCCCGTAAAGTAGGGCCATTGCCAAGTAGAGACTTCTGGCTCAAACTGCGCCCAGGAGTTTCGTATGCGCAAATCAAAATTCACTGAGCACCAGATCGTCAGGATCCTCAAGTCTGTGGAAGGCGGACGGACCGTCAAGGACGTATGCCGTGAAAACGGCATCAGCAACGCCACCTACTACAAGTGGAAATCTAAATACGGAGGCATGGAGGCATCCGACATCCAGAGGATGAAGGATCTCGAAGCCGAAAATCGCAAACTCAAGCAGATGTTCGCTGACCTCAGCCTGGAAAACACTGCGCTCAAGGACATCATCGAAAA
>NZ_JCANTV010000007.1:0-1668 GCF_059568665.1 Pseudodesulfovibrio halophilus DSM 5663
TAATTGCGTTGTCAGAAAATCCTGACAATCCAAGGGATTAGCGAAAGGTCAAAAATAAATTTACCCCAGAAAAAGGTGTATAGAAAAGGGTTTTTAGCGCAAAACAAGAGGCTGAGGGAAAAATTCACCCCAGCCTCAAATGTTGTAAAAAATAAGCAACAGGCATCCACCTGTGGTAAAATTGAAGTTGAAAAGACAAAAATCCTACCCAGGGAGGGATGCCTGTTATGGCTATTATACCACAAATTAAGCTATTTGAGTGGACAGAAATACAAACAATTGGAGATTTAGTTCGTTTACGGCTGGTTCTGGATTACATGCCAGACGAAGAGTTAATGAGGACCCTTGAGAGAAACCGGGGCAAAGGGAGAAACGATTATCCGGTTCGGGCAATATGGAATTCCATACTAGCGGGTATTGTGTTCCAGCATGAGAGTGTGGAGAAGTTACGGCGGGAACTGGCCCGCAATGGACAATTACGAGAGCTTTGCGGGTTTAATGAACAAGTACCGTCGCCCTGGGCATACACCCGGTTTTTAAAGGCACTGATGAAACAGGAGAAATTAATAGACGAGATGTTCGATAAAATGGTGAAGCAATTGTCAGAGATGTTACCGGACTTTGGCAAGAACCTGGCTATGGACAGTAAAGCAATTTCATCATTTGCCAAACACAAAAATAAAAAGGGAGAAAGAGACGGTCGCCGGGATACAGATGCGGACTATGGCAGGAAGGAATATAGAGGGGTGTACGAGAACGGTAAGGCATGGGAGAAGATCGTGAAATGGTTTGGGTACAAACTGCATCTGATAGTTGACGCGACCTATGAACTTCCGATAATATTCAGTTTAACGAAGGCGTCGGAGTCTGACATAAAAGAGGGGCATCGAATGCTGGAACGGATGGAGGAAAAGCAACCAGAAATACTCAAGAGGGCGGAAACCATGGTAGCAGATAGAGGGTATGATGATACAAAACTAATAACAAAGTGCTGGGATAAATACCGAATAAAGCCTGTTATTGACATACGTAACTTGTGGAGAGATGGGGAAAAAACCAGGCTACTGACCAATTACAAGAACGTGGCCTACAATTACAAGGGCAATGTATATTGCTATTGTCCGGAAACCGGAACGCAACGAGAAATGAGTAATGGTGGTTTTGAAAAAGACAGAGGGACACTAAAGAAGTTATGTCCGGCAAAGCGATACGGAATCAAGTGTCAGGGAATGGAACAGTGTTCAGTTAGTCAGGGAATACGTATACCGCTAGCGGAAAACCGACGGATTTTCACGCCGATCGACCGTGCAAGTTATAAGTGGGAAAAAGAATATAAAAAACGCACAGCAGTAGAACGGGTAAATAGCAGACTCGATGTATCCTTTGGATTCGAACAGCATACCATTCGGGGCATGGCCAAAATGAAGCTGCGGTGCGGACTGGCCCTATGTGTTATGCTAGCAATGGCGATAGGGCGAATTCGGGAAAATCAGGCAGAGAAGATGCGGAGCCTGGTAGCTTAAAAAGGAGAAGAAAAGCATCTCTAATATGGGCAAAAAGTTACAGGCCGGATGATTAAGAAGTCATTTTAGGGCTAGTGGGATTAGTGCGCCCTTTTTTAGGATTTAAAAAAAGAGAGATACCATTATCCTTGCTAAAGAACTGAAT